>JBFMBH010000121.1 GCA_040755095.1 Thermodesulfobacteriota bacterium | reverse complement strand
CCGGACCGGGGCAGCCGCTGGAGCCGGCCGGCGAACAGCGCCAGGACAAAGAGGGGCAGGCCGAGGCCGAGGCTCAGGGTGAAGAAAATGATGAAGCCAAAAAGCGGATCGCCGGTGCTCGCCACCCAGGTGAGGAGTCCAAGCACGAACGGCCCGATGCAGGGTGCTGCCACCACGCCCAGGGTCATGCCCATGAACAGGGTGCCCAGCCAGCCGGCATGGCCCCGAGCCGCGGCGCTGGTGAGCGCGGCGGGCAGGCGCAGCTCCCAGAAGCCAAAGAGGCTGCTGGCCAGAGCCAAGAGCACCGCCGCCACGGCCAGGAGCACCCAGGGGCTCTGCAGCAGGCCGCCCATGAGGCCGCCGGTCATGGCTGCCGCCACCCCCAAGGCCGAATTGGTGACCGCCAGGCCTGCCACGTACAAAAGGCCGTGGATCAGCACCGCCCCCTGCCCCTGGCCGCTGCGGCCACCGAAATAGGACACGGTAATGGGGATGAGGGGATAGACACAGGGCGTCAGGTTGAGGGCCATGCCGCCCAAAAGGACCGCCGCCAGGGTGAGAAGCAGGGTCCAGCCGCCCATACCCGCCCAGCCGGGACCGGCGGCCGGCGGCCGCACCTCTTGCGGCGCCGCGACCTGGGCGGTGGCGGTGGCCAGCCCCCGGGCCTGCCATTCGGGAAATCCCAAGGGATCACGGTAGACGTTCTTGTAGCCAAGGGAGACAGCCACCCGGGCTGCCGAGTCGCTCCGGACTCAGGTCAGGCCCGCTCAGTAGAAGACGACCACCCGCTCTTGGCTCGGTCCGAGGAGTTGGGACAGCTCGCCCCGTCTGGTCAGCCGGGCGAGCCAGGTGGGCTCCATGGGAAAGCTCACCGCGCCCGCGATATGGCCAGCCGCGTACTCCCACTCCTGGCGGGTGTCCACCAGGAGCACCGCGGCCGGGTCCCGGTCAAGGAGCTGCCGGAGACCCTCGGTGTCGATCAGCTGGTAGCCGCCCCGGGCTGCCTCCTCCTGGACCTCGACCATGCTGGCGGCGGACACGGTCTCCCTCCCCCCCAGCCAGCCCAGGATGGCCAGCAGCAGCAATGGGATCCAACGGCTTGTCCTGTCCATGATCATCCTCCTTACTACGGCAACATCACAAGCTCATAGCGCATCTGCAGATAGACATGGTCGTCCCGGTCCAGGCTACCGAATTGACTCCAGTCCTGGCCGCCGAAGATCATGGCGCCCGCCGCGGCCCAGATCCGATCCGAGACGTGGTAGCGCACCTCGGGGTTGACCAGATAGTCCCGCTCCGCCAGGCCATAGAAGGCCAGGAAGGAAAGTCGCAGGGTCTGGTGACGGAAAAGCTGGGTAAACCGGACGCTGGCCAGATCCCGGAGCCGGCGGGCGCCGGGGAAGCCGGGCGGCAGGGTCTCCTGGTAGCGGCCGAAGTCGTGCATCCTCTCGCCGTAGTATTGCAGCCCCAGGACGCCATCCTCCCAGAGCTGACGCTGGTAGCCGACCAGAAAGCGGGTCTCATCGTTGGGGACGAAGGGATCGGCTCCGTCCCGGTCCTGTCGCGAGTCATAGTAGCCGGCCTCCAGGGAGAGGACGCCCTCCAGGGCCCGGCCCTGGGCGCTGGCCCCGTACACAGCCAGCCGGGGATAGAACAGCGCCGGCGTGCTGCCCGGTGCCATGGTGCTGGCGCGAAGGGCCGGCCGCCGGAAGAAGCCGCTGAAGGCATAGAGCGACACATCGAAGCCGGCCAGGTCCCGGTAGGCACGCAGCGCCAGCTCGGTATCCCGGCCGTCCGTGGGCCGCTCCTCGATCCACGCCCCCGGGCCTGGCATGTGGAAGCGCTCCGGATCGGGCAGGTGATCCGGCGTGAAGAACGGGATCGCCACGATCTCGAAGGAGGCGAAATCCGGATAAAGCCCTGCCTTGGCGGCATCAACCCCGGTCTTGAGATACTCCAGGGGACGGCCGGCGAAGAACGCCTCGTAATCCTTGGGAAAGACGTCGTTGATGAACAGAAGATCCCCCAGCCCCCAGGTGAGGATCTGCCGGCCCAGCCGCAGGTCC
This sequence comes from Thermodesulfobacteriota bacterium, assembly GCA_040755095.1. NCBI lineage: Bacteria > Pseudomonadati > Thermodesulfobacteriota > Thermodesulfobacteriota bacterium. The sequence goes on along the minus strand of JBFMBH010000121.1, from coordinate 12,677 downwards.
CACCGGCCTGCCCCATGATCCAGGAAGCCTTCCCGCAGCTCCACCTCCGTCTGGTCCCGGGTGTGATCGTAGGCAGCGTCAGCCTTGAGGAACAGGCGGCCGGCCTGGCCTGCGCCATCGAACCGCGCCTGGAGCCGCTCCTCGGCCCACTTTGCGCTCTCACCGTTGGGGTTGGCCGGACCGAGCCCCACGGCGTAGTTGCCCTGGAGAAACCCCTGCAGGTCCACGTCCAGGGCCGAGGCCGGACTTGCCACCAGACTGCCGGCCAAAAGGGCCGCCAAGGCCAACCATAGGTGGCGCATCACTCGCCTCCCCCTCAATCCAGCCATTTCCTGGGCGGCTGCCGGAGGAAGCGCTCGCTGAACAGGCTGTCCTCGATGCCAATGCCGTAGGCCACCTGACTGAATTCCACCTCGGTACGGTGCCCGGTCTGGAGGTTCCTCATGGACCGCCGGACCACGGTGGGAATCCCGGCCACCACCTCCACCCGCTCGGCGGCAAAGACCCGGATCACCGCGCCCTTGAGATCGTAGTATTCCTCTTTCAAGGGCAGGAAGGTCCTCTTGTCGATCCAGGAAATCCGGTCGGCATAGTCCACGTCGCCGGCGTTGGGCGTGCTCTTCACCTTGTGGCAGTCCGCTTCGCCCACCTTCTCTTCCCCCAGGAGGGTGTGGGTGTCGCTGGCCACGTCCCGGCCGGAGACATCCTCGTAGGTGAAGTCCGAGCCCACGAAGCTGGAGCGCTTGTCCTGGGCCGCGATGCGCCGCACCATGTTGATGGCCGGTACGAACAGCCAGCGGTCGTCATCCTGGGCCGGGTACTTGTGCACCATGAGGGTCATATCCTTGACATCAGCCGGACGTTGAAAGGCGATGAAGTACTTCTGATCGCCGCCCGGCGGGCCCTCATTCCTGCGCAGCATGACCATCTCCCGCACCCGTTCCTGTCCCCCCGGCGCGATGAGCCGCATGTGGATCCGGACCCGGAAGTCCTGACCCGGATACAGGAACGCCGCCTGGGACTGCTCCATCAGCTCGACAGCGGTGAGGGCGTGGACGTGGACCGGCAGGAGAACAAGAAGGACGACAAGCCAGAGCCTTTTCATGGCAGCACCTCCGGATCAGGGACGGACAAGCCCTTTTTCATGGGCAAACAGCCAACCCCGGCAGAGCACGACCAGGGCCGGCAGGAGAAGGACCGTCAACAGCGCGCTCAGGAGCATCATGCTGACGATGAAGACGCCGACGGTGATGTAGGGCGTGAGCGGCGCCACCATCATCACCGCGAAGGAGGCCGAAAACAGAACGGCATTGCGCAGGATCCCCTTGCCCGGCCGGGCCGCTGTCCAGACCAGGGCGGCCAGCAGCTGGGGGGCAGGCGCCGGGGCCCGGTGCCAGCCGGCCGGCAGCCCACCTGACTCCGCCAGCCGCTGCCGGAGCCGGCTGATGAAATGGATGGCGAAGTCCACTGCCATGCCCAGGGACAGACAGGAGAGGACCGAGACCGGCATGTCGAAATCCTTGCCGGCAAAGCCGATGGCCCCGTAGATGATGAGGATGGTGAAGAGCAGGGGCGCGTAGCCGACCAGGGCCCAGCGCAGGGAGCGGAAGTTGAGCACCAGGATTGCCAGCACCACCACCAGGGCCAGGCTGAAGCCCTTGAGCATGTCCCAGAGCACCTCCTCGTTCCAGACCAGGTTGAAATAGGCGATGCCGGCTGGCCGGATCTCCACGGGCACCGGCAGCTCCGCGCTGTGCCGCTGCCGGAAGTCCGCAGCCGCAGCCATCACCTCGGCCATGGCCCGGGCATCCCAGGTCGTGAGCTGCACGGTGATGTTGGCCTGGCGGTAAGCGTAGTCCACGACATTGTCCAGGTCGGCGGGCTTGGCGGACATGCCGAACAGAAACAGGTACTGCCCGATAGCCTCGGCGCTCTCCGGCACGGTATCGAAGGCCGGATCATCGTCGTGGAGGACCCGGTTGATGCGCTTCACGTAGTCCACCACCGAGGTGGTCTTGCCCACCACGGCCAGGCCTTCCAGGTGGCGCTGCAGGCCCTCCATGAACCGCATCGCCCGGGGGTCCTTCATGGCATCGTCCTGACCGGTAGCCAGCACCAGATAGCCCAGGGAGGTGCCCCCCAGGGCCTCGTTCATCACCCGGTCGGCGGTGCGGATGGTGCTGTCCTCGGCAAACCACTCCACCATGTTGTTGTTGACCGTAAGGCGCAGAATCCCCAGCCCGGCTGCCGCCAGGAGCACCAGTGCCAGGCCTGCCGTCACCCTCGGGTTTCCGGCCCCCAGGCTGGCCAGGCCGGTGAGGAGCCGGGTCGCCCAGCCGGTATCGGCATCTTCCCGGCCGGCTACCTTGGCGAGATGGGCCTCGGGCACGAAGGTGAACATGGCCGGAATGAAGCTGAAGGACAGCACCCGCAGGGCAAAGGTGCCAAAGGCCAGCATGACACCGAACACCTTGACCGGCACAATGCTCATGAAGACCAGCACCGCAAAGCCGGCGGCAGTGGCCAGGGCGGTGTAGCGCACCGGCCGGCTCACCGCCGCCATGGTGGCGATGATGGCCGCCCGCTTGTCCCTGGTCTCCCGGTAGCGGAAATAGAATTCGTTGAAGATGTGGATGCTGTCGGTGGCGATGGCCATGAGGAACACCGGGCTCATGGAGCTCATGATATGGATGGGAAAGCCCAGAGCGATGAGCAGCCCCATGCTCCAGACGATGCTGATCATGGCGTCCATCATCAGAGCGAAGGACAGGAACAGATCCCGGAACATGAGATACCGGATGAGGAGCATCACCCCGCCGGCGATGGGGGCGAACACCGCCATGAGCTTGAACATCTCCGCCCCGAAGGTGTCCCGGGCCACCGGATCGCCAGCCACGAAGAACTGCTCACCGCCCTCTTCCCGGCTGATGATCCGGCGGAGGGCATCGGCGACCTCCTTGCCGTTGGCGCCCGCCTCCAGGGGAACATGGATGGCCGCGGTCTTGCCGTCCCGGGAGATGATCCGGTCCACGAACAGGGGATTGTCGAAAAGCTGCCGCCGCAAGGCCGCCAGCTCCGCCTCCGTTTCCGGCACCCGGGGCATGAGGGGTCCCACGTGCAGGGTGCCGTCCTGGGCGGTGACGTTGGTGATGGTCGAAAAGGCGCTCACATCCCGGGCCGCCACCCCGTCCACCTGGAGGATGGCATCGGTGATGCGCAGGATCCGGCCCAGGGTGTCCTGGTTGAGGACGCCGCGCTCGCTTTGCACCCCGACCACGATGCTGTCCTCGTAGAGGCGGAAGGTTTGTTCCACCTGCCGATTCCCGACCCGGACCGCCGAGGTCTCCGGGAGCATGTTCTTGGGATTGGTGTCGGTGGTGATCCGGCCGAGCTGGGTCATGGCCAGAAGACTCAAAGCCACCGACACCAGCACCACCAGTCGAGGGTGGTCCACGGAAAAGGCGACCAGGGAAGGGCTGCGCATGGTCGGCTCCTTCTAGAACACGAGATTCATGTCGGCCGGCATGACCACGTCGGTATAGTAGGTGGCAGGGTCGGCGAGACGAACCCCTTCCACAAAGTCGTCGTCCCGGAACCCGAAAACATTCTTGTTCAGAGGGCAGGCCAGAAGCTGGGCACCTTCCATGTGCAGCATGAGCAGCATCTCCTCTGGCATGGGCAGGTTCATGGCCTCCATGCGGGCGGTGACCCTTTTCTGCTCCTCCTCGGGCTGGTCAGGCAGGCAGCGCAGGGTGCCGACCTTGTCCTTGTGCACGGCGTTGATCCCCCGGGAGCCGAAGAAGACCGTCACCTTGGCGCCGGCCCGCAGGAGACTCAGGGCGGTCATCAGGCCGTTGAAGACCTGACAGAGCTCGTCGTGGAAGATCATGATCGATGCGGTCTTTCCGGTACGATCGTCCATGGGGGTCCCTCCTGTGGTTGGCGGCTGGGGCGCTCCCGGGCCTGGGAGTCACGCCCGAAGCCGTGCCAGTCGTCTTTTGACCAGCCAGCGGTTGGCCCAGTTGTGCAGGCTGTCGTGGGCCTCGAGCACGGGCTGGCGCGGGGACGAGATTCCCAGCACCAGGTCGAGGAGATGGAGTGCCGGCACCTGGGAGGAGAACCGCTCCCGGCAGTGGGCACAGTAGGTGACCACCAGGCCGTCCGCCTGCTCGGCTCGCCCCCTGGTGTGCCGGTCAGCCAGGGCGGGGTTGCCCGTGGGGGCGCAGCCGCCGGCGCCGCAACACTGGGTGAGCTCGTTGCGGAACCGCAGCTCGTGCACCGTGTGCCCCAGCCGGACGGCGATCTCCCGCACCGCCTGCCGGATCTGAGGCTGGTAGCGAGCCGGACAGGAGTCATGGATGGTGACCTTGCCGCCAGCCGGGCGATCGTGCTCCGGCAGGCCGAGCTCGCACATGACCTCGTAGACGGTGCGCAGGCGGATCCGGCTGTTCTCCCGGAAGGTCTTGTGGCAGTTGATGCAGGCCACCACCACCTCGTCCACCTGCAGGCGCTCGAAGGTCTCGATGGTTCGCCGGAAGAGACCGTCGAACCGCTCCAGGTCGCCCATGTCCTTGCAGGGTTTGCCGCAGCAATTGAGCACCACGCCGGTGCCGGGCAGCTTGGCGTTGAGATAGCGGTAGGTCTTGAGCACCAGGTCCGGGCCGTAGGCCGGGAGCGAGCAGCCCGGAAAGAAGACCCGCCGCACGGTGCCGGCCGGCCCTGGGTCCGGCGGCCGGTTCATGGTGAACAGGCTGCTGGAGCTGAAGATCTGATGGTTCCGGATCCCCTTGAGTCGCGGGGTGAGGAAGTCGTAGACAAAGTCGGCGGGCGGGCTCTGGCCTTGCAGGGGACGAAAAATCCGCACCCGTGCCTCGTGACACATGCCGCCGGGGTGAAGACCCCGCCGGCAGAGCCGCTGGCACAGGCCACACAGGGAGCAGGCATAGGGGACCTCCATGGCCTCGAAGGGGTTGCGGGAGAACCGCCTGGCCAGCTCCCGCGGCGAATCGCAGTAATGGCCGAGGAAATGGCAGGCCCGCACGCAGGCGCCGCAGTCGGTGCATTGGCTGAGGATTCTGGCGGTCTCGCTCATTTGGCGAACCTCAGGATCGGGGTGATGAGCACGATGAGGATGGCCAGGCAGAAGCAGAAGCCGCACAGTTTCTTGCGCAGCCCGCGCATGGCCCAGAAGCGGTTCAAGAGCTCGTCGGACGGCTGGACCGCCGGCAGAAAGGTGGCAAAGGTCTTCTGGATCTCCGGGTCCAGGACAAGGACCCCGTGCCCGTTGATGGCGAGCCCGATGAAGGCCAGCACCGCCTTGGCCGCAAAGATGCCCAGGGCCAGATCACCGGTCTGCCGCCACTGGCCGTGGAAGGCGTAGTGGATGAGGGGAAAGGCGAAGCCGGTGGCGATGAGGACCAGGATGAGGGCAAAGCAGAGCTTCACCTGGAAGGTGAGCACGTTCTCGATCACCCGATCAAAGGGATAGATGAGGGCCGTCCCCAACTTGCCCCGCAGGTGCACCCAGCGCAGCTGGTAGAACGGGGCGGCCACGCAAAGGATGGCGGCCAGGATGTGGATGGCGAGGTTGACAGCGTAGCAGGCATTTTCCATGGCAACCTCCCGTCATGCCGGTCAGCGGCCGAACAACCTGCCCACGAGCCCCTTCCTGGCGGGCTCGGGCAGCCCAAGCTGCCGGCAGATGGCGGCCTCGATCTTGTCCTCGGAGATGTCGGCCCCCTCGATCAGGATCTCGTCCCCCACCATGACCGCCGGTGCCACCGGCAGATCCAGGGCGAAGTACTCATCGGTCTGGTACTCAGCCCGGGGCTTGGAGATGGTCTCGATGGCCACCTGGTACGTGGCGCCCAGCCTGGGCGCGATCTCGGTGAAATGCCGTCACGGTTTGCCTTTCGGCTCGTTGAGAAAGAACCTGACCTTGAGCATAACCTTCCTCCAAACGGTGCTTGGTTGACCCCATCCGGCGCCCCGGGCGGTCCCGGGGTCGCCGGCCAACAATCAAGAGATCATCATATAAATATTAAGTTATATGATGATCCAAAGCTTGTCAAGCCCGCACGAATCGACCGCCTGCCACGCTCCACCTCTGGCCTTCTGTCCGACCTGCAGGCATAATGGGGCCTGCACCATCCGACGGGTCCTGCGCTGTCCAGGTCATGATCAAAACCCCAGGAGGCCTCCCTTGGCCCTGCCCTTTCTGAAGAAGAAGACCCTCACCGGACTCGCCCGCACCTGCGGCTGAGCGGCGAAAATCGGTCCGACGGCTCTGTCGGACGCGCTTGCCGGTCTGCCGGTTGCCAGTGGCCCCCATCTCCTGGTCGGCATCGAGACCTCGGATGATGCCGCCGTCTACCAGCTGAGCCCGGAGATCGCCATGATCAGCACCGTGGACTTCATCACGCCCCCGGTGGACGATCCGTACTGGTTCGGCCAGATCGCGGCGGCCAACTCCATTTCCGACGTTTACGCCATGGGTGGCCGGCCCCTCACGGCCCTGAACGTGGTGATGTTCCCGGCCAAGCAGCTGGACATGGGGATCCTGCGGGAGATCCTCCGCGGCGGCTGCGCCAAGGTGGCCGAGGCGGGTGCCTGCCTGGGAGGAGGCCATTCGGTGGATGACGAGGAGCCGAAATACGGCCTGTGCGTCAACGGCGTTGTCCACCCCGAGCGGGTGATCCGCAACGTTGGTGCCCGGCCGGGGGATGCCCTCGTCCTCACCAAGCCCATCGGCTCCGGGGTGCTGTTCAATGCGGTACGGGCCGGCAAGCTCGACTATGCCACCCTGGAACGGGAGGTCCTGCCCACTGTAGCCGCCTTGAACGGACCGGCCATGGAGGCGGCGCTCGGCTACGAGCTGCACGCCTGTACCGATATCACCGGGTTTGGCATCATCGGCCATGCCCTGGAGATGGCGGCCGGCAGCGGCGTCGGCATGCGACTCGACTACCGGGCCCTGCCCTTCTATCCCCATGCCCTGGCCATGTACCGCAAGGGCGAGACCACGGGCAGCAACAAGGCCAACCGTCAGATGGTGGCTGCGTCCCTGACCATCCGGCTCCCCCTGTCCGGGCCGGAGGAGGCGCTGCTCTACGATCCGCAGACCTCCGGCGGCCTGCTCCTGGCTGGGCCGGCCACTCAGGCACCGGCCCTGTGCCGGGAGCTCACGAAGCGCGGTGTCGCCGTGGCGGCCGTCATCGGCGAGGTGGTGGCTGAGCCCCGAGGCATCCAGGTCGTCTGACCGCTGTGGTCAGACAAAATGGGGGAGACGACCTGGTCGCCTCCCCCGTGTAGCGCCCGCTGCCGGCAGAGGTCATTCCTCCAGCCAGCCCTTCAGCCGCTCCACCTCCTCCGGAGTGAGAACGATCTTGTGCGGTCCACGCTCCCCTTCCAGGAGGGCCATGGAGCGCTCGAACAGGGTCCGGTGGCTGCCCAGGAGACTGGTAAACTCCTCCACCTCGGCGGTCGAGTGCGCCACCGCCGCTTTGAAATCATTCACCGCCCCCTCGTCCTGACCGAGCTCGGAACGGGCGATGCCCCGGGCCAGGAAAGCCGGCGCCCGGGTAGGGTTGATGGTGATCGACCGGCTCAGATCCTCCACCGCCCGCTTGGGGTCACCGCTGTTCAGCCAGACCAGCCCCCGGTAATAGAGGGCCCGGTCGTGATTGGGCTGGCGGGCCACCACGCTATCCAGCTCGTGGATGGCGCCCTCATACTCGCCCAACCGCAAATAGGCAGCCCCGCGGCTCAGCGCACTGACAATGGGATCGAAGCCGGCAGCCTCGGCCCGGTCGAAACCGGCCAGACTCTCCCGCAGATGGCCGTGGACGAACAGGTCCTGGGCCTCTTTGAACAGCTCGCTTGTGGTTGTCATGGCACACCTCCTGACGGGCCTTGCGGCCCCATCGGCTTCATTGTCCGGAAAAGACAATGCCTTCCCGACCTTCCGCTTGCCATGTCGATACCATAAGCGCGAACCAACAAAAATCCATATCCAAATCCTCGGCTATCCCAAGCCGCCGGCGGTTCTCACTCCCTCCCCTTGTCGCCATGGCAACCGGCGCACTTGCCCGGCGCCCGGCTGCCCTTGGCGTCCTTGTGGCAGCCCAGACAGCGGCTGTGGGCGATCTCTTTCACCGAGACCGCATCGTCAAAGAGCCGGGGGAAAAGCTCCGGGCCGTGGCAGGTGTCGCACTTGCCGGCCGGCAGATAGGCAGGCACGGTGGAATGGCGCTCGTGATCAAAGGTGATGGTGCCCCGCTTGTTGGTGAAGACGAAGAGCTCGAGGGCCTGGGCCTGGGAGCCCGGCCAGCCGCCGGTGGCGATCTCCTCGCCGCTGGTCTTGCCATCCCCGTCGGCGTCGCCCCCCTCGGCGGCGGCGAAGTCCATGGCCTTCTCCTTGAGCACCAGGCCATAGGCATTGAGGAAGTCCTTGGCCGCCGGCATGTGGCAGGTGGTGCAGCTGTCCAGGGCGCCACCCTTGGCCTTCGGGTAATGGGCCACAAACAGCTTCTGCAAGCCCGGGGTGGCTGGGGCAAGCTGGGGGGTGGCGAGCACAAGAGCGGCAAGGATCAACACAGGGGCAGCACGGCGCATGGGCGGATCTCCTTGGCAGGTGGCAGGGAGCCTGTTTCTGCCCTTATAGCACAGGCCGCCAGGCGCCGTCCAACCGCGCGCCGCCGGTTGCACCCCGGCCGGCCCCTGTGGTAAGGAAGGGCCATGGAAGAAATCGTGCGCCAGCTTCGCAGCCTTCTGCCCTTCAAGGCCGAAACCGTTCCCGGCGATATCGTCCTGGTGGCCTTTCACAAGGAGAATCAGGCCCTCTACGCCGTGGTCCAGGATATCCAGCGGGACACCAGCAAGCGGGATCCCTGGTGGCACCTCACCCTGCTCTTCCTGACCGTGCCGCCCCAGCGGGCGGTGTGGACCCTGCGGGAGCCCCAGTTCACCGGCGAGGAGACCTTCGGCATGGGGGAGGAGGAGCTGTTCATGCAGGCGGTGGATCTCGGGCAGCCACCGGCCCCGCCGCCGCCGAAGCGCGGCCAGTCGCCGGCCACGGTTCTCAACCTGGCCGACTTCCGCAAGACACCCCGTTGAGCCCGCGGCCGCCATGCGCGAATCGGACTACCTGCACCTGAGCCCCGAGACCGGGGCGCGGCTGCTCAAGATCCCCACCCTGCGCCACTTCGGCGCCAGCTTCAACAAGATCCTCACCGTCAGCAAGATCCGCACCTACGAGGCCGGCGAAGAGATCATCCGGGAGGGCGGCACCGACAAGTGGGTCTACTGCCTGATGGCCGGCCGGGCCCGGGTGGTCAAGGCCGGCGAGCCCATTGCCTCCCTGGGTCCCGGGGCCATCTGCGGCGAGATGAGCATCATCGACGGCTCGGCCCGCTCGGCCACCGTCGAGGCCTGCGCCACCACCATCTGCCTGGCCTCGGATCTGTCCCTCATCGACCGCACCGGCGGCAACAACGAGCTCTTCTTGTTCATCCTCTACCGGATGTTTGCCCAGATCCTCACCGAGCGGCTACGCCAGACCAGCCAGCAGCTGATCGCCGCCCGCCGGGAGCTGGCCCAGCTCCGCGGCGGCGCCGAAGAGCTGGTGATCGACGACCATCTGGCCCTGGACATCGAGGAGCTCTTCCCGGACCTCGACGCCACCCTCTCCTAGCACCACCCCCTGCGTCCCGTTCACCGTTCCACCGCCGCCGGCCCGCCAGGAGGCCCATCCTGCCCGTCGAGCAGCCGCGCCGCGTTGCCGGCCAGGATCTGCTCCTCCAGGGCCGGCGGCAGGCCCAACCCCCGGAACAGCGCCAGGGTCGCCCCCTGATCGGTCCACGGCGAGTCAGTCCCGAACAGCAGGCACTCGGCCGGGTGCGCCAGCAGCAGGTGGCGGGCCTCGGCAGCGGGCAGGAGATCCAGGGCAAAGGAGATCTCCATGAGGATCCGCCGGCCCACCAGAAGCTCCGCCACCTCCGGCCACTGCCGCCAGGCCCCCAGGTGGGTGGCCACCAGCCGCAGCTCCGGAACGGTGTCCAGCAGCTGCCGGATGCGGGACGGATCGGCCCGGCGCTCTTCAGGGAAGGCAATGTCGAAGCCGGTGTGCATGACCAGGAGCAGCCGGCGCTCGCTGATCCGCTGGAAGAGGGGCAGCAGCCGGGGCTCGTCCAGCCAGAATTCCTGGTAGAAGGGGTGCATCTTGAGGCCCACCAGGCCCGCATCGGCGATCCGATCGATCCGGGCCAGGGCCTCCGGATCCGCGGGATGCACTGAGGCCAGCGGGATGATCCGGCGGGAGCGGATGGCCTGGCTCCAGGCCAGGATGGGCTCGAACTGGCCGGGCCGGGTGGCGATGGAGCACAAGACGCTGCGCTCGATGCCGTTCTGATCCATGGAGGCCAGAAGAGAAGACAGGCGGCCATCCAGGAAGGCCCGGATGCTGCCCTCGGTCTGGAGGCGATGCATGGCCCGGGCGGCCAGATCATCGGGAAAGGCGTGGACGTGGAAATCGGTGATCCCCTGGCCGAGTGGCGGCGCGATCATGGCCTTCCTCCGGGTTAATTGAGCTTTGACCTCGGAAAAATGGCCATGCTACACTGTCCGCTAGGGGTTTGCAGCAGGTTTCGGTTTGACCAAAGGGGGCGGCGGCCGGCTGTCCCCGTGCTCTGGGAGGGGCTCATGACCATCGGCAAAAAAATCTTCCTCGTTGTCTTTCTCCTCCTGTTCGCCAGCCAGGCCATCTCTGGCGCCCTCATCCACTCCGTCTCGTCCTCGCATCTCAGCCGCGAGGCCGTCTCGACCCTCAACCTCCTGGCCAGCGAAAAGACCAGGCGCTTCGCCCGCCTGCCCGGGGACGCCGAGGAGCAGCTCGAGATCATCCTCTCCCACGACGCCATCGCCCTTTTCTTCATCTCCCTGGATCTGGAAGACGACTTCGGGGTCTCCAGCGCCCTGGGCCGCCTGGAAAAATTCTTCGCCGGCCTGCAGGCGGCCAACCCCAACTACGTGCTGGTCCAGTTCGAATCCCTCCAGGACCAGGAGCGCTTCCTGGCCGTGGCGGCCGGCAGCCGGCTGCCAGCCAAGAAGGCCGCCGCCGGCCCGCCCCTGACCGCCGGCACCGGCCACGTTCTGGTGAGCAGTGACGGGGAGTGGCTCCTGGAAAGCCGGCAGGTGCTGGAGGCCAACGGCAAGCCCGCCGGGCTCCTCACCGTGGAGCGGCGGCTGGCGCCGGCCATCGCCACCTTTCTGGACGAGATGCAGGCCGCCGGCATGAGCGGCCTTTTGGCCACCAGCGATGGCCGTTTTCTGGGGGCGAGCGAGACGATTGCCGATCGTCTCGAAGCCGTGGCCGCAGGAAGCGACCCGGATTGGATCTTCGTCCGCCACCCCATTCCGGAGCTGGGCATGGTCGTGGGCATCGCCCGGCCAAGCGGGGAGGTTTTTGCTCTCAACCGGGTCCTGGCCAAGGTCAACGGCGGCACGGTGCTGGCCGCGCTCCTCCTGGGCGGCCTCGGCCTCGCCCTGGTGGTCCGCTTCGCCCTCACCCGGGTGGTGGTCCAGGTGGGCTGTGACCAGAAGGAGGCGGTGGTGCAGATGAGCGAGGCGAGCCTGGCCGCCCTCCAGGAAAGCGAGCAGCTGGCCGCCCGGGTCTCGGAGTCGGCGGCCAATCTGGAGACCATCTCCTCCTCAGTGGAGGAGATCTCGGCCACCGCCCGCAGCAATGCTGACAACGCTGGTCAGGCCACTGCCGGTATGGAGGCCACCCGCCAGCTGGCCGAGGAGACCGCCGCCTCCATGCACGCCCTCACCAGCTCCATGGAGGCCATCGCCGCCACCAGCAGCGACATCTCCCGCATCGTCCGGGCTATCGACGACATCGCCTTCCAGACCAACCTGCTGGCCCTGAACGCTGCGGTGGAGGCAGCCCGCGCCGGCGAAGCCGGAGCTGGCTTTGCGGTGGTCGCCGACGAGGTGCGCAGCCTGGCCCGGCGCGCTGCCGAGGCGGCCCGGGAGATCACCGGCCTCATCGACAACATGGGCTCCCGGGTGCGGCAGGGCCAGGAGGTCACCAGCCAGACCGCCAGCCGCTTCACCCAGGTCAACCAGGATCTACTGGCCGCCATGGGCCTGCTGCACGACATCGCCAACGCCTCCCGGGAGCAGGCCGGCGCCACCAGCCACATCAACGAGGCCGTGATCACCCTCTCCCAATCCGCCCAGCAGGACGCTGCCGCAGCCCAACAGATGACCGGCATGGCCCGGCAGATCACCGACCAGACCGAGGCCATCGGGGACAAGATCGACGTGCTGCTCGTCCTGGCAGCCGGCCACCAGGCCCAGGCCCTGGTGCCAACCCCGACGGCAAGCTGACCCCCCCCCGGCCTTCAGGGCGCAACGTCAGGCAGAAAGGACACCGCCAGCCGGCAGTCGTCCTGCCATTCGATCGCCGCCTGCAAGGTCTTTTCCGTACCTGATCACAGGGCATGCATTTTGTGCGGGCGACATCTTCCGATTTCTGGTAAGACACCTTCCACGAGGGAGGTGTTGTCTTGTCGGAGATACTCCACCGCATTCGCGGACGCCAGCTCGATGCCGGGGACCTGGAAGCCATCCAGGCCGTTGTTGCCCAGCATTGGGACCAGGGGCGAAGTGCCATC
>JBFMBH010000120.1 GCA_040755095.1 Thermodesulfobacteriota bacterium | reverse complement strand
GCCACGGTTCATCCCCACGCCCGTGGGGAACGTGGGGCCAGGATTTGACTGGCCCGGGCATGGACCGGTTCATCCCCACGCCCGTGGGGAACGTGCTGCGGCCATGGTCACGGAAATCCCTCTCATCGGTTCATCCCCACGCCCGTGGGGAACGTGACGCGGCCGAAGCTGAAGCGGTCAGGCTGTACGGTTCATCCCCACGCCCGTGGGGAACGTCCACCGGGCGATGGCGTTTCGCCCGTCGTCGCCGGTTCATCCCCACGCCCGTGGGGAACGTGAGCTGGTCCAGTCGGCGTGCGTTGGCTGCAACGGTTCATCCCCACGCCCGTGGGGAACGTTCGCTCCAGGCGCTCCCGGCGGCCGACCATTTCGGTTCATCCCCACGCCCGTGGGGAACGTTCCATGAATTTGTCTGACGCGCTCACCACATTCGGTTCATCCCCACGCCCGTGGGGAACGTCACCTTACTATGACGATCCACATGACGTCCTCCGGTTCATCCCCACGCCCGTGGGGAACGTACTACTTCCACCCCTTTGGAATTGTTCGACTAACTCGGCAGCTTCTGGCCTACCGACGAAATCGACTTCCATTCCGCGAAGTGGCCGTCGGGGACATGCCTGAAACTGACCTCCGTGCAGTTCATAGCTCCTTGACCTTCAACCATCGCTGGGTTTGTCCGGAGACGCCGGCTCAGTTCCCGTCGCCGCCGTCCACCGGCGCCGCCGGTTGGAGCGGGGCAAGGGGCTCTTGGCTGCTCATCGGCAAGAAGGATACCAGGCGAAGGCCGTCGTGGTCGACTGGCAGCCGGCGGTTCTGGCCGAGCGTCTCGAAATCGAAGCCGTTCTCGTTGTTGGTGCTCCACGCCATCACCGCATTCCCCTCTCCGAGGTCTTCCCGGATCTGATGCCAAATCAGCTCCCGGACCCGCCGGCCGTATTTGCCGACGTAGACTCCGGCGCGGATCTCCAGTAGCCAGACGGCCAGACGGCCACGCAATCGCGCAGGGACGTTCTCAACCACGATGACCAGCATCGCCCAGGGCCTCCTTGTTGGGGATGGCGGGCTCCACGTGCTCGGCGGTCGGCGTCGGGACGGGCAGCCCGCCGGCCGCCAGAACCTCCTCGATGGCTGGAATGATCCGGTGCAGGAGGCGGGTCTGGCGGAAGGCATCCCGGCAGGCCAGCCGGACCGCCCGTTCCGGATCATCCGGGGTCCTGGCAGCGATCCTGAAAGCCGTGGGCACCACCGTATCGAACTTGAAGAGATCGGCGATGTCGTAAACAAAGGACTGCGGCTTGCCGGTATGGATGAAGCCCACGGCCGGAGCATAACCGGCGGCGAGGATGGCCGCCTCGGTAACCCCGTACAGGCAGGCCGTGGCGGCGCTGAGGCAGCGGTTGGGGATGTCGCCGCTGCCCCACTGCGTGTGGTCGTACTCCCGCCACTTCCAATCCACCCGGTATTGGCGGGCGAGAAGCTCGTACATCTTCCTGACCCGCGCCCCCTCGATGCCTCGCAACTGCTGAACGCTCCGCCTGGCCGGCGCCTCCTCCTGGAAGCGCATACTGTACATCTTGCGCACCACCTTCAGCCGCGCCTCGTCGTCCAGGGCCAGACTGGCCTGCCAGAGGAGGCGATCGGCGCGGGCGCCGCCGGGCTGGCCGGAGGCATAGAGCCGGACGCCGCCATCGCCAATCCAGACCAGCAGGCAGCCGACCCGGGAGGCCAGCACCACCGCCGCATGGGAGATACGGGTGCCGGGCTCCAGCATGAGGCACGCCACCCCGCCCACCGGGATATGGGTGCGCACCCCTGTCTTGTCCACGACCACGAAGGCGCTGTCCAGCACATCGAGCTGACCCTTTTCGACAAAGACCACCGAGACACGGTCCTTGATGGGAATGGGCTTGAGCGGCGGCAGCATGGTCAGCCCTCCCCGTCATCCTGGGAGGCAAGCCGCTGCTGCAGCTCGATCATCTTCCGCTCCCGTTGGATCTCGGCGGCCAGCTCCTCTTCCGAGGGCAGGTACAGCTTGTACCGGGAGGCAAAGATCTGCTGGTTCCCCTCGGGCAGGGTGTAACGAACAACCGCCTCGCTCTTGTCGGCGCACAGGATGATGCCGACGGGCGGGTTTTCTTCCGCCGCGGTCAGCTCGCGCTGGTAGTAGTTGACGTACATCTGCATCTGACCCAGGTCCTGGTGGGTGAGGTCGCCCACCTTGAGGTCGATGAGCACGAAGCTTCTGGTCAGGCGGTTGTAGAAGACGAGGTCGACGAAGAAGTGCCGGCCATCCAGGGTGATCCGTTGCTGGCGGGCCATGAAGGCGAAGCCGCGACCAAGCTCCAGGAGGAACTGTTGCAGCTTGCCGATAAGCGCCCGCTCCAGATCTTTTTCCAGGAAGCGCTCGTCCTGGCGCAGCCCGGCGAACTCCAGCACGTAGGGATCTTTCACCAGATCGGCCGGTTCCTGGATCTCGTGCCCTTTCTGGGCCAGGGCCACCACCCCTTCCTTGTCCCGGGACAGGGCCAGCCGCTCGAAGAGGAGGGAGTGGATCTGGCGCTCCAGCTCCCGGGTGGACCAGCGGGCATTGACTGCTTCGGCCTCATAGAAGGCCCGCGCCTCCGGCTTATCGACCCGGAGGAGAAGCCGATAATGGGTCCAGGCCAATTCTCGACGCACTGCGTCGAGAATTGGATAGTTTTGAAAAAAAGCGCGCATATTCCAGAGATTAGATCTGTCAAATCCGGATCCGAACTCCGCGGTG
This sequence comes from Thermodesulfobacteriota bacterium, assembly GCA_040755095.1. Taxonomy (NCBI): domain Bacteria; kingdom Pseudomonadati; phylum Thermodesulfobacteriota; species Thermodesulfobacteriota bacterium. The sequence goes on along the minus strand of JBFMBH010000120.1, from coordinate 12,022 downwards.
AGGCGTTGTGAGAGATCCGGGATGATCCGCTTCCCGTAGTCGGCCCGCATCCCGCCTTTCTGTTCCTCTTCCACGATCAATCGCCCGATCTCCCAGTAGCAGGCGACCATCACGGCATTGACCGACTGCCAGGCGCGGCTGCGGGCGCGGGTGAGAACGGAACGGACCTGCTGGTAGAGGTCGGGGGTCGGAACGTTCACGAGATCCGCCATGACAGAAATTCCCTCCCCTTCGTCGAGGGCCAAGTGCGTTATGCCCGCCGGACGAGCAGCAGCCCGCAGCCGAACCCCTTGGCCGGGCCAAGTCCTCGGCACAGGGCCTCCTGCCAGAAGATCTCGGTGTCCACCACCTCCAGGAGGCCGGCGAAATCGATGCTGCTGAAGCGCACGGGCTGTCTGCCCGCTGGCTTCCTGAATTCATGCTGCCGGTAGCCATCGGCGCGTACGGCGTGCAGCCGGAAACCCGCCTTTTCGGCGCGTGCCGAAAGCCATTTCTCGCCGGCCTCCTGGACAAGCTCCGCCTCGAGGGGCCACTTCTGCCGCGGCATGCCCTGGGTCTTGAGGCGGTGCTTCTCCTCCATGACCACGTCGTGGCGCTTGCCCTCCCGGGTCCGCACCGGGTTGGCCCGCAGGAAAAAGCCAAGGCGCATGCCCTGGTTCAGCTTCGGGGCAAACGCCATGGTTTCGGCTTGCCAGAGCCGGCTGGCCAACGGCCGCCGTCTCGAGAGGGCGTAGACGACCGGCGGGCCGGAAGCGGCCTGCATGTGGTACAGGAAGTCCCGCTCCCGGTCCGCATGGTCCGCGAAGAGCTGCCATACAGCCTGATGGAGGCCATAGCCGCTGCGGAAGGCCTGATGAAAGTCGCCCGCGCCTCTGGCGTCATCGTGCAGGGTGATCCGACTGAAGAACATGGCTCACGCCTCCCCGTCCAACGCCGCCTGATGCTCGCGGCGGGTATCGAACTGCCAGCGCCGGCGGGAGAGCGGCACGTCGCGGCGCACAAAGGTGTGCCGGACCTCGACCCCGGCCTGGGCGCCTTCCTCCCAGTAGAGGGCCGAAGGACCGGCTGGCCGCAAGGCCCGGAGATCGAACCCTGCCAGGGATGCAAACTGGGCCTTCTCCAGGGCCTCCCGGACAGAGGGCGCGGACACCACCTGGGCCTCCAAGGGCAGGGCCAGAGGGCAGGATTTCCGTCCCAGTTAGAGAACATACCCGGGACGCTCCAGGGCGTCCCGGATGGCGGCGAGGGCATATGGCGGCGCGACGATCCTCGTCCACAGGGCCACCACCGCCAGGGCGTCCATCCGGTAGTCGCGACGGGAAAGGATGGTGCTCAGCTTGTGGCGCGGCAGCGTGGTGAGCTCCTCCCGGCGGGTGGCGCAGGTCCGGCGGTTGCGACCGCTGCCGGATGGCGGCACCTGGGCCGTGTGATAATCCACCAGGGGCACCCCCATGCAATCCACCCGCACCGCGAAGCCATAGGCATCGGCCAGCCGCTGGTGCATCTCCTCCTGGTCCCGGTCCAGGCGGAGTGCCGCGGCCACCAGCCCCAGAACCGCCGACTTGGACGGATGGGTGGCGCTGGGCCGCACCTCGCCCACGGCAATCTCGCCCCAGGAGGCCATGGGGCCGTACAAACGGAAGATCAGATAGTCGGTCATACCGGGCATTCTCCTAGGCCGGCCGTGGCGCCACGAAATCAAGGAGCTGGCCAAGGCTTCCGTCAGGCTTGGTTACGTCCATCACGCAGGGATCGCCTTCGCTCAACGGGCCATAGACCTTCTCCATATTGGCACGGGTCCGCTCCAGGGCCGCGATGGAATCAGCCAGCATGTCCTGGCCGGTCACCGGCTTGAGGAACGCCACGGACAAGGACCGGGGCTGCTGGGGGCCTTTTTCGGCCAGGATGTATGAGGCATGGGCGCGGGAGGCAAAGCTGTTCTGTTTGCCTGTCGGTGCGATCTTGGCAGCGGCCTCGGCGAGGGTGCGCAGGGTCGTTCGGGTCAGCCCCTCGTCGTCCTGCAGGTTTCTGAGCAACAGATCCCGGTCGATGCAGACGTAGAGGTAGAAGAGCCCGGCGGCGAATTCCGTCTCCCCCATGTGGCCGGCACCGAGATCCTCGTCGCCGCGATTCAGATCGTCCACCGCCGTGAAGAAATCATCTTCCACGGCCACCTTGTGCACCGTGATGGCGTGGGCCACCTGAGCCGCCGCCTCGGTATTGAAGGCCGGCCGGGCGGCCAGCATGCGACCGAACAGGGCGATATCCGCCGCGGTGTGCCGGGCCTGGAGCAGACCGGCCAGCTCGGCATCGGTGGGCGGCTGACGCTGCGCGATGAGCGTCTCCGTCAAGGCATCCACCGCTGCCGTCTCGGTCGGGCTGAAGTGGGCAAGCTGCTCGATCTCGACACTGTTGTCCTTGAGCTTGCCAAAGCATGCAGCGATCGCCTTGGCCCAGGCGATGGCATCGGCCTCGGGGATGCCTGCGGCAGTCAGCCGATCCCGGACGCAGATGCCCATCTCCTTGGTCCGGGTTCCCATGTGTCCCTTGAGTGCATCCCGGAAAAGGGCCGATGTCCGCCAGGCCCGCTTCAGGCTCTGGGAGGAGATGCGCAGCCGCTGCACGCCGCCCATCACAGCCGTCTTGGGGCGGCCGAGGTCATCGCGGTTGAGATTGGCTGGGGGGTAGCTGGTCAGCATATGAAGCTGGATGAAGGTGCTCATCGGCGGCTCTCCTTGTGTGGTTATGGTTCCGAGGGGCAAGCGGCGTAGTACTCGTATGCCCAGGTCGTTCTGGTCCGCTCGTTCCACCAGAAAACGGCATTGGCGAGGCTTACCAGGTTGACGGCACCGCCCAGTTGGCGGATGACCCGGATGAGCAGGGGGTACAGCTCATCCCGCTCGGCCACCGCGAGGAGCCGCCGGAACCGCAGGCCACTCACCCTGGCCCCACTGCCGGGCGCCTTCGCGGCTGCCATCTGCTGGGCGAGCGACGCGCCGGGGGTGTGCGACTTGACGTGAGCCGCCAGACCGGCGACCGCCGCGAGCCGGTCGGCCTCTCGTGGCCCGAGCGGGCAGCCAGCCGCGCGCAGCCCATCCAGGAGTCGGTGGAAGGCCGGCGAAAAGGCGACCGCCCCCGGATCGGTCGCCCGCCGCAACGTGGCGGCGGCTCCTCTGTTCTTGCCCAGTTCATGCCACCAGACCAGTAGTACCTCAGAGGGATAGTCGTCTCCCGTGAACGGTCGTTTGGCCGCTTCAAGTTCGCTCCGCAACTTCGGCATCGTTTTCGCCCCCCGTTCGATTATGGCAATCGAAGCGCCTTGCCAGCCCTCGAATCGTTCGAAGCATATCCTGCCGAGCAAGGGAAACCCGTCTCGAATCGACGACTCCAATGCTCCCCGCTTCGACCATCCGGTCAAAAATTTCGGTCGATCTTGCCTCCACCAGCCGCAGAAATCCGCGCACGTCTTCGGCCAAATTCACCTCCACCGACTGAGACGACAGATCTCCGAGTTTATGAAGGGCTGCCAGAAATGCTGGTTCAGTTGTCTGCCAGAAGCTCAAGCGGGCTTCTTCCCACCATGCCTTTTTCTCTCTTGCTGCAAGTTCGTCACCCTGTTCTACACCTCCTTTGTCGAAGCTCCGAAGGTGCTTTGGTGGCTTCCAGAGCACCACCCCTTGTGTATCTGTCTTCACCTCGCCATGCGCGGTCCGGAGCAACGCCAGGATCAAGGCACCGCTCGCATACTGCGCCGCCCGTACGAGCGTTGTCACCTGGTGTCGATACACCTCGTGCACTTCGGCCGGAATGGCCACAAGCGGAATGATGCTTTCGTGCCAGTACCGGGCGTTCGCGCTGGCCATCTCGTAGCCATAAGCCCAGAGGCGCAAGTCATCTCGTTCGGCCAGAAACCGCTGAATCACGGTCGCTGGTTGCCGATTTGAATCTCCATCGACGTACACCAGCCCCAGCCAGTGGCGGTAGGTGAGACCTCCCGCCGGTGGATGAAGTGCAGACGGGTAGCCCTTGCTCATCTCATACGGTGACAACGGGTGAAGTGGCCTGATCCAGGACGGTTTTTTCTTCTTCCCATCCCCGTGGTAGTAGCTCATGCCCATGGTTGCATCGAGGAACTTCCTTACACATGTAGCACGACACTCCTGTCCACAGATACCACAACTGACCGGCGATTGAAGCTGTTCTGGCTGAAGAAGTACGCGGCGGGGCATCCCCCAATAGACATGAACAGGTGCCATCTTTTCCGAAGATACAGAACGGCCTGTCTTGGCCTTGATGAACTTCTCAGGAGCGAGCCAAGGGAAACAATGCTCAGGACTCGGTCCGACGGGCTCAAAGTGCCGTGCTTCGAGAACGTTCAACCATGCTGTCTCCCAGAGAGTCTCACCAATCAGCAGCGTGCTGAGCGGTCTACCACCCCGTAAGCTCGTGAACTTCCCCCCCCCCGCCACCACCTCCCTGCGGCGCAAAAGCCTGCATCGTGAAGAGGGCAGACGCGGCGCAAGGAAGGCAGAATCCCTCCTCTGCCGTTGCGGCGAACCGTTTGTCGGCTGCCTTCACGAAATGATCCCGGTTCTTCTTGATGGTGTTGTCCGTGGGGGCATCGATGAGGAGATAGGTGATGGGGTGCTCGACTGCCCTCTTTTCGCGAAGGAGGGCCGTCTCTTGAAGGAAGCGCTTGTCGCCACGGTCCACATCAAAGTACGCCTTCACTTGGTTGAAGGCGGTTCTCAGGTCGCCTGAAGTTGGCGGAGTCCGTCGCTTGACCCGCCACTCCCTTCCATCCTCCGGGGCGAAACAGGTTTGCAGGAGCCCGATAAGGAACTGGATCAGGGCGCCGTTGAAGTCCGGCCGGGGGGCGGCGAGCTCGACGAAGGGATCGGCGGCGAAGTTGTCGGTGATCTGCCAGGGGGCGATGGCTTCCTTCGCGCCACCGCGGCGGCGGGCTGGGATCCAGGGGTCTTCAACAAGATTCATGGGGCGTCTCCTGCCGGGAACTGGAGGCCGAGTGTTCGATCGTAGCCCAATCGGACCAGGTTTCCTTTGCTGTTCAGGGCACTGCCGATCCATTCCGTGCCGTTCTGCTCCAAAACGACCGCCACGCAGTACTTACCCAGGTCGGGCATGGTGGCCCGCGCGGCTTCCAGGACCCCGGCCGCCAGCTCCGGCGCCTCGGCCGCGATGCGGCTTTTCCGGATCGCAAGCTGGGAGAGCTGCCAGGCCTGGCGCGGATCGTCCGAAGTCGCCCAGGGGATGAGGCGGCCGGCCTCCCGGCGCGCCAGGCGAACCGTCACCGTCGGCTCCCCCAGGCGCGTGGGCGCTGAATCGTCGTCCTGCCAGTGCAGGGGGGTGGCCGAGTAACCCTGGTCCAGGTCCAGGCTGTTCAGACGGCCCTGGGCAGATTGGGCATTTTCGTCTCCTTCCGCCTTTATGCTCGCGGCCAGAAGCCCGGCGGGGATCTGGGCCTGGGCATCCTCGCCGTACACCGCCTCCATCATGCCCCGGGCATCCTCCGGCATGGCGAAGCCCTGGTGCGCTGCCAGCCAACGGGCGGTGAGCCAGAGCTGGCCGTGGTGGGGGTACACCCAGGCCGCCCGTGGGAAGGCGCCCCGGTACCACGCAGCGTCTGCCTCCAGGCTCGGCTGCGGCGAGAAGACGCCCAGTACAGCAGGGCCGCGCTGGTCGAAGCCAGCGATCCGGTTCCCATCCGGGTCGCGGCCGTGGCGCTTGAGCCGGCCGGCCCGCTGGAGCAGAAGATCGATGGGCGCCAGATCGCTGACCATCCCGTCGAAATCGAGATCCAGGGACTGCTCCACGACCTGGGTGGCGACAAGGAGCCGCCCCCGGCGATCCTCCGCCATGCTCCTCGGCCCGAAGAGGCGCAAGACCTCAGCCTCGGTGGCCAGACGGTCCCCGAGGGCGAAACGGGCATGGAAGACGGTCACCCGCTGAAGGCCGAGTCTCGCGACCCACCCCTGGTAAGCCTCCAGGGCATCATCCACCGTGTTGCGGATCCAACAGGCGCACCCACCGGAATCGAGCACCTGGGACAGGAAGGCCGTGACCTCTTCCTCGGTATGGCAGGCCTGGATGCCGACCCGCCGGCGGGCGCTCTCCCGCGCCGCCACCGGATACTCCCGCAGGCCGTCCATGGTGAGACGGCTGACCAGAGGGTAGACGTTCATGGTCGGGCCGGCGGCATCGACCCCAAGAGGCTGGGCAAAGGCCTGGATGAGCTCTTGCCGCATGCCGGCCGGCAGGGTGGCCGACAGCAAAATGGCGCTGCCGCCCAGGGCGGCATGGAAACGGAGCAGAGTACACAAAAGGCGGTGCACGTAGGCGTCGCTGGCATGGACCTCGTCGGCAATGAGGACCTTCCGGCACAGGCCGAAGAGGCGCATGGACTGGTGGCGGGCCGCCAAGACAGCGAGCAGGGCCTGGTCGATGGTGCCCACCCCCACCTGGGCAAGCAGGGCCTTCTTGCGGCTGTCCGCCAGCCAGGCCGAGCACTGCCGGGAGGCAGTCTCCTCGCCAGGGCCCGGCCCACGGTCAGCGCGATTCCGTTCCTCCAGCGCCAGGGCCATGCGGCTGGCGCTGTGGGCCAACACGAGAGAGGGCGAGGCGCCCTCGACAAAAAGGCGCCGGTACACGTCGCCCACCCGTTGGTGCATGGCATTGGCGGTGGCCATGGTCGGCAGCGCCAGATACACGCCGTCGGCCGCCCCACGCGCCAGAAGGCGATGGGCCAGGGCCAGGGCCGCCTCGGTCTTGCCGCCACCGGTAACCTCTTCCACCACGAAGAGCTGAGGATAGTCGGAGAGGTCGATGGTCTCCGCCAGCCTTTGCAAGGGGGTGAGGGTCGCGATCTTCGGGAAGAGGGCGGCCAACCCGGACCATCTGGCCGGGGACGCCGCCAGGAGGCCGCAGGCCGCCACGGCCTTCGCGGCCTGCGGGAGGGCATACCTGGTCCAGTACGCCGCCAGCGGCATGGGGGTCGATCTGTAAGGGAACCAGGCTGTATTCGAGCCGATCCAGTCCGCCGCAACCGCCAGTCCCGCCACCAGCCAGGAGATCCGCCGGAAGACCGGCAGCTGGCGGTAGTCCGTCAGATCGAAGGGCGCCCCCTGGGGAAGAAGGAGCGCCATCAGATCCTGGAAAAAGGCCTTGGCATCCGCGGCAACGGCGGCCGGGAAATGGTGCGGCAAGGGGCGGGGGGCCTGGCGGAGCACGGGTGGCCGGCCGTGATGCCCGCTGGCGGCATTGAGCCACGGGGTCAGGAGATCCCAAAGATCCTCGGGGTCTCCCTCCCAAGACGTCCGAGCAGCCAGCAGCTGCACTACCACACCTGGGCTGTCAATCCGGCCGGCACAGAACCGATACCCCAGGGTGTCATGGCGCTCGTCACAGGCGGTCGCGACCTGCCGGCCCTGCAGGGCCGACAGAAGATCCGGCCGGAGGTTCTGGAAGCCGTCTGCGAACTTGCCGGCGTCGTGGAGGCCCAGGAGGAATGCCAGCCAGGAGCGAAGCGCCTCCAAGGTGATCCCCAGGAAGGAAGCCAAGCCGGCGCTGAAGCGAGGTTGCTCCTGCAGAAGCGTGAGCCCGGCGGCCGCGACGTCCAGGCTGTGAAAGGGCAGAAGATGGCAGGAATGGTCAGCGGTTGCCGGGTGGGCCTTGCCCCAATAGCGCCAGTAGCTGGACCCCGGGGCCAACATCAGGGGCGATCCTCCAGCAAGGAAGGGGAAAGCGGCCGATGGCGCCAGGAGCCGCTGTCAGCCGAGGATGGGATCTCCCTGGCCGGCTGGACAAGAATCGCGCTGGGAACGGAAGTCATGATGTGCCAGCACGTTGCACCAATCTTCGGCAAAGAGCAAGCACCAGGGAGGTGGGGTTCCCGTTGGCGGCCGGGATCTGCTCCCGGCGAAGGTGGCTGGGATATGGCCGGGGCGCGCCAGCGGCAGATGACCCGCCAGGGTCACAAGGGAAAGGGGCGTTGAGGGGCGGGCGGCGCGCCGGCGGCACCGGGGCGGGCCGGCGGGCGCCGGCCTGAGGTCATTTGAAGAACTGCGGATAGAGCCTCCGGGCACACTCGTGGCACAGGCCGTGGCTGAACTGGACGTCGGTGTGCTTCTGGATATAGGTCTCCAGCTGATTCCAGTAGCCGGCGTCATCCCGGATCTTCTTGCAGGAGGCACAGATGGGGAGGATGCCCTTCAGGACCTTGATCTCGGCCAGGGCGTCCTGCAATTCGCGGATGAGCTGCTCGCGCTCCTCTTCCGCCTGCCGCCGTTTGGTGATGTCGGAGAACACGATGACCACGCCGAGGATGGCCCCCTGGTCGTTCTGGATCGGCGCGGCGCTGTCGTCGATGGGGATCTCCTCGCCGTCCCTTGCCCGCAGGCGATGGTAGCCCAGGCTCACCACCGCTTTGTCGCGGATCACCCGCGTGGCCGGACATTCTCCGGCCTCGCCGGTTTCGCCGTCGATGATCTTCAGGACCTCCGCCAGCGGCCTGCCGCCGGCCTCGGCCAAGCTCCAGCCGGTCAGGCGCTGGGCGACCGGGTTCATGAAGCTCACCCGGGCCTGGGCATCGGTGGCGATCACCGCGTCACCGATGCTCCGGAGGGTCGTGGACAGCCAGCCCTCCCGCTCCTTGAGCTGCCTTTCCATCCGGTGCTTGTACAGGGCCATCTGGATGGTGATGCCCAGCTCCTTGTCCTCGAACGGCTTGGTGATATACCCGAACGGGCCAGTCTCTTTGGCCCGCTCCAGGGTGTTGTCGTCCGTATGTGCCGTCAGGTAGATGACCGGGATGTCGCAGCGCTGCCAGATCTGCCGGGCGGCCTCGATGCCGTCCATGGCGCCCCCCAGGATGATATCCATGAGCACCAGGTCCGGCCGGCTGGCCTCGGCCACGGCCACCGCCTCCTCGCCGGAAGCCACCAGCGAGGGCACCCGGTACCCCATGCGCTGCAGGCGCTTCTGCAGATGCTTGGCGATGATCGCCTCGTCCTCGACCACCAGGATCTCTGCCCCTTCCATACGCTCTGCCCCTCCCCCGAACAGCTCGCCGGTCCCGGAATCCGCTTGCACCTCCCGGATGCACCATCATCCGCGCCGTCTGGTCACGCCCTCATCCATGCCTCTCCTGGACCGTGATCCGGATCTCGGTGCCCTGGTCCTGCCGCACCGCCACCTTCCCGCCCAACTGATGCTCGGCCACGCTCACGACCAGCTGCAGCCCCAGGGAATCGGTATTCCGGACATCCAGCCCCGCCGGCAGGCCCACCCCGTTGTCCCGCACCACCAGCTCGACCACGCCCGCCCCCAATTCCCGGAGCGCCACGGTGATGACGCCCTCCTGCCCGGCCGGGAACGCGTATTTCAGCGCATTGGAGATAAGCTCGTTCAGGATCAGCCCGCAGGAGATGGCGGTGTCCATCTTCAGATCGACGCTTTGCACCTCCACCTGAAGGGAAATCCTGGCCGTATCCACCCCATAGGTGTCGAACAGGCTTCTGGCAAGATCATGGATATAGTCTGCCAGGTCGATCTTCGCCAGATCTTTCGACCGGTAGAGCTTCTCATGGATGAGGGCCATGGAGCGGATCCGGTTGCGGCTCTCGGCAAACATCTCCCGGTGCTCGGCGTCCCGGGTATAGTCGGCCTGGAGATCCAGCAGGCTGGAGACGACCTGCATGTTGTTCTTCACCCGGTGGTGGATCTCCCGCAAGAGCACCTCTTTCTCGCGCAGGGATTCCCGCAGGGCGGCCGCGGCCTTGCCCCGCTCGATGGCGTTGGTCAGGATCTCCGCCACGATCTGGAGCATGGCGATGCACTCCTTGCCCCAGATCTTCTTCTCCAGCACCGAATCGAAGCCGAGAAAGCCCTTGAGCCCGCCGTTGTACGTCATGGGGACAGCGATGAACGATTCGATCGCCTGGGCGGCAAAGAAGCCTTTTTCGGTGGTCGCCTCCACCGGCAGGTCGTCGACGCTCGGCAGGATGACGGTCTCGATGCGCCGGAGCCTGTCCAGCATCCAGGTGAATTCCGCGACCGGCAGGCGCTCGAGGACATCGCGCTGGGAGGCCATCCCGTCGCGGCACCACTCATGGACGGTGTGGCAGGCCGATGCCGTATCGTCGAAGCGGAGCAGATAGCACCGGTCGACCTGGTTGAACTCGCACACCGCACGCAAGGCATACTGGATGCCGGCATCGATCTCGTCGGCCGGCAGATTGATCAGATTCGCCGAGATGGAATTGATCAGCTTTTCCAGCCGGATCTGAAACCGGATGATGTCCTCGGCCCGCCGCCGCTCCGTGATGTCCCGGGCCACATGCACCGCCTGGACGACGACGCCGTTCTCATCCCGGATCGGCGTGGTCGAGATCTCGACAAACCGCCGCTCCCCCTGCCTGGTGAAATGAACGTGCAGCGCCTCGGCGGTGGTCCCGGTGCGGGCGGTCTCCTGCAAAGGGCAGTGGTGGTTGGGTGGCTCGCACGGGGTCCGTCGATGGTGGGTGAGCGCAAAACAGGGCTTACCGATCGCCTCCTCCTCGGTCAGCCCGTATTCCTGCAGGAAGACCCGGTTGCAGCCGACCAGCCGGAAGGTGGATGCATCGAGCAGGGAGATGGCGTCGCTCATGCTGTTCAGGACGATTTCCGAGAACTCGGTGGAGCGCCGCAAGGCCGCGGCTGTCCGCCGGTGCTCGGCGATCTCGCTTTCCAGCTGCTCGTTCGTCCTCCGGAGCTCGGCGGTGCGGCCCTGAACCCGCAGCTCCAGCTCGCTGTGCGCCTTCTCGTAGGCCATGATGGCCTGCTTGTGCGCCGTGATATCCCGGACATAGGCGTGCATGATCTCCCGGCCGTCGTCCGTCAGGTAGCGCACCGAGATCTCCACCGGGTATTCCCGGCCGTCCTTGGCACGGTTGATCGACTCGAAGCGCAGCGAGCCGTGCTCCTTGAACTGCTGCCAGAAGTCCGGCCAGTCCTCCACCCGGTACACCGGGTCCACGTCGTGCACCGTCAGGGCCAGCAGCTCTTCCCGGGAGTAGCCCAGGTGCCGGCAGGCGGCGTCGTTGACATAGATGAACCTGGCGTCCCGGTCGACCCAGAAGATCGACTCGGCGGCCCTGTCCACGCAGCTGCGCACCAGTCTGGCCTGTCTCTCCAGCTGCCGCAGGGCTGCGACCTCGGCCTGCAATTCCTCGTAGGATGGCTGCGCGATCATGGGCGCCCCTCCGGTTGTCGCGCCACCGGGGGGGAACGGGGCTGTTCCCTGCCGGTGGCTGGCGAAGCGCCCCCACTGTAACGACTCTTGCCCGGGATTGCGAGACCTCTGGCGCGACAGTCGGGCAAAGGCTGCCGCGCCAGAGGCTAAACGAAAAGGGGCTGAATCGCGAAGCGCTCCACGTCCACCAGGCCGTGGTCGGTGAGCTTGAGCTGGGGGATGACCGGCAGGGCCAGGAAGGAAAGGGCCATGAAGGGATCGGGAAGGAGACAGCCCAGACTGGCAGCAGCCCGGTGCAGGCCGGTCAGGTCCTGGACCACCGCATGCAAGGGGGCGCCGGCATGAGACCGACTGTGCCCCTCTGCCGCCGCAAGTCCGATTCAGGCAGTTGCCCGGCGTGCTTCCGGCGGTGCAGGTATTTCCTGGTACGAGAATTCCTGAAGCCTGGCATTGGCGCGAGCATGCTCAATGGTCATGCTGACCAGGTTTCCCTGGGTGTCCAGGTCAACATAGATGCTTTCCCCAATCTCTCTGGTCTCTGCGACCTCGTGATCGGTAAACTCGATCAGGGCTGTATCGGTGTCTGAAAAATAGCGGACCTTCATAATGATTTCTCCAGCAGTTCCCGTTTTGGCCAAGTTGGGCAAGGGGTTGACCGTTTGACTGCTCAGATCCGCGCTGTGGCGGTCCCAAGGGATCCTTACAGTCGGTGCTCTGGGCTCGATCTCCTGAAATCGCGGCCGCGCTGGCCGATTTCGGCAACACCTCTCCCTT
>JBFMBH010000119.1 GCA_040755095.1 Thermodesulfobacteriota bacterium | reverse complement strand
CGACCAGGGCATGGCCGGCGACGTCCAGGAAGAAGAAGCCAACCGCGCCCAGGGCCAGGGCCACCCTCACGGCCAGGGCCAAAGACTGGCGGCCGGCCACGGCAAAGGCTGCCATGGCCTCGGCCACCAGGCGCAGCTCCTGCACCTTCTTGTCGATATTCTGGAGCATATGGCCGGTGCGCAAGCTCGGGGCGGCCAGGATGCGCTCCTTGAGCTCGACGCGCTCCTGCTGCCAGACCTCATAGCCGGCCGGCGGCTCGGTGACGCTGGGCGCGAAGGTGAGAAAGATCCGGGGGATGTCCTTGCGGCCGGTCATCTGGGAGAGGTTCCAGCACAGGGTGCCGTAGGAGCGGACCAGATCCGCCAGGTTGTCGCACTCGTCGATGCGGCTCATGACGAAGACGATCCGGTCCTCGCCGGAGGCCTCGGGCAGGGTGTTGCGGATGGTGACGTAGGTCTCCTTGATGGTGCCCGCCTTGTGGGGATCGAAGAGCAGGACGATGAGATCCGCCAGCCGGGCGAATTCGCCCAGCACCTTCAGGTAGTCGTAGCCCCGGTCCTTCTCGGTCACCGAGTCCAGCATGCCCGGGGTGTCGATGATGGCCAGATCCTGCAAGGCCGGCGCCGCCACGGTCTTCATGCGGAAATGGGCGATGAATTGCTCGCCGTGGGTGCGGAAGGCGGCAAAGGGCAGGCGGTCGTCGTTGATCAGGGTGGCGCCGGGGATCTCGGCCTCCGGGCCGTCTCCTTCCGGGGCAGTGAGGATGGTGAAGGAGTCGTCGGTGGGCGCCTGGCCGGTGCGCTGGATCGGCCGGCCGCACAGCTCGTTGATGAGGGTGGACTTGCCGGAGGAGTAGTTGCCGATGACCAGGGCAATGGGACGCCAGCGCAAGGAGGCGGCGAGATCCTCCGCTGGCATGCCGTAGCGCCGGAACAACGGGGCCAGCCGCTCCTCCACCCGGCGGCCGATGTGGTCCTGAATCGTCTTCTCGTCCATGGGCGCTCCTTGGCGGCCGGCCGGAGCCAGGGGGGCGTCCCGGGCCGGCAGCGGGAAGCCCACATTAGCATGGCCGCGGCCACCTCACAAGGGGCCTGGCCAGTGGCACGGCGGCCGCGGTTCTCCGTCGCTCCCCTCCTTGCAATCCCGCAACCGTTTGACCTATCCTGGGAAGCGAGAGTCGGATTTGTCCTGCACGGCTGAGCCGCGCCCGGGGAGGGACGGCATCAAGGTGTCCGGGAGACCCCCGGGGGGAGGGGACCATGGCCATCATGGGGAACATGAAGGTCGGAGCCAAGCTGGGGGCGGGGTTTGCGGGCGTGGTGATCCTCTTTGGCGCCATCAGCCTGTTTCTGATCCTGCGAATGGTGAGCCTCCATGACCTGGAGGAAGAGGCTGCCACCCGGGCCAAGCATGCCCTGGAGGCGCAGCAGATGGCCATGGGCCTGGACGAGGCCTACGGGGTGATGGCCGATGCCATCATCAACCGGGACTTGGCTGCCGGCCGGGAGGAGCTGGCGGCGGTCAAGGCGGAGGCCCAGCGGGCCTGGACCCGGGCGGCGGAGATCGCCGACACCGAGAAGGAAAAGGAGCAGGCCGCCGCCTTTGCCGCGGCCAGCCGCCGTTTCCTGGACCTCTTCGAGAACGGCGTCCTGCCGATCCTGGAGCGGAACAGCTCGGTGGCGGAGCTGGCCCGGGATGACCAGGAGCGGATCCGGGCCCTGGACAGCCAGATCGATCAGGCCCTGGCCGCTGCCGACGAGCCGATCCAGGCCATCGTCGCCTCGACCCTGGCCGAGAGCGAGGAGGCCAGCCGTCACTTCGATGAGGTGGCGGGCACGGCCACCCGGATCAGCATCGGCCTGGCGCTCCTGGGGGTGGCGGTGGCGGTTCTGTTCGCGGTGGTCATCACCCGTCTCATCACCCGGCCGGTCACGGCAATGGTGGGCCACATCAGGAAGGTGGCCGGTGGCGACCTGACGGAGACCGTGGCGGTGACCTCCGCCGATGAAGTGGGCGAGATGGGCAGCAGCCTGAACCGGATGGTGGAGGATCTGTCCAGCATCGTTCGCAACATCCAGCAGGCGGCCGGCCACCTGGCCTCGGGCAGCGAGCAGGTGTCGTCGGCGGCCCAGTCCTTGTCCCAGGGGGCGGCCGAGCAGTCGTCCAACATCGAGGAGGTCTCCTCGGCCATGGAGGAGATGAACGCCTCGGTGGCGCAGAACGCCGACAACGCCCGCCAGACCGAGGCCATCGCCCGCCAGGCGGCCGCGGATGCGGAAGAGGGGGGCGAGGCGGTCAAGGAGATGGCCCAGGCCATGCGGGACGTGTCCGAGAAGATCCTCATCATCGAGGAGATCGCCCGGCAGACGAACCTCCTGGCCTTGAACGCCGCCATCGAGGCGGCGCGGGCCGGCGAGCATGGCAAGGGCTTTGCGGTGGTGGCTGTGGAGGTCAGAAAGCTGGCGGAGCGCAGCCAGGCATCGGCCCAGGAGATCATCGCCCTGTCCAAGCACAGCCTGGCGGTGACCGAGCGCACCTCCGGCCTCATCGCCGAGATCGTGCCAGGTATCCGCAAGACCGCCGAGCTGGTGCAGGAGATCGCCCTGGCCAGCCAGGAACAGGCCCGGGGGGTGGAGTCGGTGGCCAAGGCCCTGGAGGAGGTGGACAAGGTGGTGCAGCAGAACTCCGCCTCCTCCGAGGAAATGGCCTCGTCCTCCGAGGAGATGGCCTCCCAGGCCCAGGCCCTGCGCACCCAGATCGGCTTTTTCCGGGTGGCGGGCAGCCGGCGCCGGCCGGCGGCTCCAGCGATCAAGGCCGAGCGGGGAGGCAGCGGCTGGGGCGAGGAGGATCGGCCGGTGAAGGCCCTGCCCGGCCGCGGCGTGGAGCTGGATCTGGACGAGGACGGCTTCGAGCCCATGACCGGGAGGGTAGAGGGATGAGCGATACCGCCGACAGCCGGCAGTACCTGACCTTTGTCCTGGACAGCGAGATCTATGCCCTGGAGATCTTCAAGGTCCGGGAGGTCCTGGATTTTGCTCCCATCACCAAGATCCCCCGCATGCCGGAGTTCCTGCGGGGGGTGATCAACCTGCGGGGCGGGGTGATCACGGTGGTGGACCTCAAGCGCAAGTTCGGCATGCCGGGGAGCGAGCGCACCCGGGATACCTGCATCATCATCGCCGAAGTGACGGTGGACAACGAGACCACCATCATGGGCCTCCTGGTGGACTCGGTACGGGAGGTGATTGACCTGGAGGCTGCCGCCATCCAGCCGCCGCCGCGGATGGGCACCCGCCTCGATACCCGCTTCATCAAGGGCATGGGCCGCCAGGACGGGGAGTTCATCATCATCCTCGACATCGACCTCATCCTCTCCGCCGACGAGATCGCCATGGCGGCCGCGGCGGCTGGTCACAGCGCCGCTGCCGCGGAGGCCCCCGCGGCGGGCTCGTGAGGCCGGAGGAGGGCTGCTCATGCCATTTGCCACCAGAGTGACCGGTGACGAGGCCGTGCTCGTTCTGACCGGCACCTGCACCCGGGGGGAGATGCCGGCCTTGCGGGACGAGCTCTTGCGGCTGCGGCATCAGGGACTGGTGCTGGATCTTGCCGGGGTGACCAGCCTCGACACCGCTTTCTTGCAGCTGGTCTGCGCCGCTGGCCAGACTTGGACCCAGGACGGCTGTGCCTTCCAGCTGTCCGGACTGTCCCCGGAGCTGGCCCAGCTTGTGCGGCTGTCCGGTTTCGATCTCGCCTGCTGAGGGCGCGGGGCGCCTCGCTGTCCCGGGCAACAAGGAGCCAGCCATGGCCGACGCCATCTCCGAGGTCAGCATCTTCCGGGAGGAATCCCTCGAGCTTCTGGCCGACATCGAGGCGACCCTGCTTGAGCTGGAAGAGAATCCGGACTCCCGGCCGCTGGTGGATCGGCTCTTCCGGGCCATGCACACCATCAAGGGCTCGGGGGCGATGTTCGGCTTTGATGCCATCGCGGCCTTCGCCCACAAGGTGGAGACCGCCATCGATGCGGTGCGCAGCGGCCGGATCAGCATCTCCCGGCCGCTGGTGGAGCTGGTGTTGGCCTCCCGGGACGTCATCACCACCATGATCGACGGCATCGAGGAAGGGGCGGCAGCGAGCCCGGTGGACACCGGACCGGTGATTGCCGGCCTGGAGGCCCTGCTGGCCGAGCGGGGGGCCAGCGCCCCGGCGCCCGCCCCGGCAGCGGCGGCCAAGGACCTGTCCTCAGCCAGGGCAGCGCCAGCCGCCGGCCCCTCTCGCCTGTTCCGGATCCGCTTCCGGCCAGACCCGGAATGCCTGCGCCGCAACCTGGACCCCCTGACCCTCCTGCGGGACTTGGCGGCGTTGGGCAGCCTGCGCTGCACCGCCCTGGTGGATCAGGTGCCGGGCCTGACGGAGCTGGACCCGGAGCGCTCCTATCTGGGCTACGACATCCTGCTGACCACCGGGGCGGACGAGAATGCCATCCGGGATGTCTTCATCTTCCTGGAGAAGGACAGCGCGCTTGCCGTCACCCACCTGCCCGACCCCCATCACGCCAGCGAAGAGGAGCCGCCGCGGCTGGGCGAGATCCTGGTGGATCGAGGGGATGTCCAGCCCGGCCAGGTGGAGGCGGTGCTCCGGGCCAAGCCCCGCCTTGGCGAGACCCTGGTGGAGGCGGGAGTGGTGTCAGCGGTCAAGGTCAAAGCGGCCCTGGCCGAGCAGCAGGTGGTGCGGGAGCGGCGCCAGACCACCCAGGCCAGCACCATCCGGGTGGCTTCGGACAAGCTGGACTTTCTGGTGAACATCGTCGGCGAGCTGGTCACCGCCCAGGCGCGGCTGGAGGAGTCCTCCTCCCGGGTTCAGGGCCTTGACCTCATGGGCGCCGTGGAAGAGGTGGGGCGCCTGGTCACCGAGCTCCGGGACAAGGTGATGGGCATCCGCATGCTGCCCATCGGCGTCACCTTCGACAAGTTCCGGCGTCTGGTGCGGGATTTGGCGGTGTCCACCGGCAAGAAGGTGGAACTGCGCATCGAGGGCGGCGAGACCGAGCTGGACAAGAGCATGATCGAAAAGCTCAACGATCCCCTGGTGCACCTCATCCGGAACGCCGTCGACCATGGCATCGAGCCGCCGGAGGTGCGGCGTCAGGCCGGCAAGCCCGAGACCGGCACCATCACCCTGTCGGCCTCCCACATCGGCGGCCAGGTCCGCATCCGGATCACCGACGACGGCGGCGGCATCGATGCCGGGGCGGTGGCGGCCAAGGCCGTGGCCCAGGGCCTGGTTCGGGAGATGGATCTGGAGACCATGTCCTGGGAGGAGAGGCTGGCCTTGATCTTCCACCCCGGCCTGTCCACCGCCCGGCAGGTGACCAATGTCTCCGGCCGAGGCGTGGGCATGGACGTGGTCCGCACCGAGATCGGCAAGCTCCGCGGGCGACTGGAGCTGGCCTCCACGCCGGGCCAGGGCTCCGCCATCGACCTCAAGCTGCCGCTTACCATGGCCATCATCGACGGCCTGCTGGTGCGGGCCCTGGACACCCGCTACGTCATTCCGGTCTCCTCCATCAAGGAGTGTCTGGAGCTCACCGACCGGGAGATCGAGGCCGCCCACGGCCGCCAGATGATCAAGGTCCGGGATACGGTCATCCCCTACGTGCGCCTGCGGCAGCTCTTCGACGGTGCGGACCGGGATCAGGAGATCGAGCAGGTGATCATCGTCGAGCACGAAAGCTCGTCGGTGGGCCTGGTCATCGATCAGATCTACGGCGACTGCCAGACGGTTATCAAGTCCCTGGGCAAGGCCTTTGCCGACGCCCAGGGGATCTCGGGCGCCACGATCCTGGGCGACGGCACCGTCGCCCTCATCGTCGACGTGCCCCAGCTCATCACTCTGGCCCTGGCCGAAGAGCGCCAGCGCGTCGGCCACCGGGCCGAGCGGCCGCACTGACCAGGGGGAAAGGCGATATGGCCTTGGAGGCAGGGGCCGCCGGGGAGCTGGGCGTCCGGCCGATCACCGATGCCGAGTTCGACGACATCAGCCGTTTTGTCTACCGGTATTGCGGCATCAACCTGACGCCGGCCAAGAAGACCATGGTCTCGGGCCGGCTCATGAAGCGTCTGCGGCAGCTGGGGCTCAGCCGGTTCGGCGACTACTTCGCCATGGCCACCAGCCCTGGGGCAGGTCAGCACGAGCTGACCACCATGATCAACCTGCTCACCACCAACAAGACCGATTTCTTCCGCCAGCCCGATCAGTTCCAGCTTCTGACCCACACCCTGCTCCCCCGGTTGACAGCCCTGGCTCGCCTGCGCAGCCGCCGCCACATCGCGGTCTGGAGCGCCGGCTGCTCCAGCGGCGAGGAGCCCTACACCATCGCCTTTGTGCTCCAGGAGTTTGTCCGCCAGCATCCGGGCTGGGGCTACAGCATCCTGGCCACGGACATCTCGACGCGCCGCCTGGAGGAGGCGGTGCGCGCGGTCTACACCGAGGAGGTGGTGGAGCCGGTACCCCTGGAGCTGAAGCGGCGCTACCTGCTACGTGGCGTCGGCGAGCACACCGGCACCTTCCGGGTGGCGCCGGAGATCCGCAAACAGATCACCTTCCGCGCCCTCAACCTGATGACGAGCGATCTTTCGAGCGTGGGCAGCATCGATCTCCTGTTCTGCCGCAACGTCACCATCTATTTTGATCGGCCCACCCAGAGGGCGCTGGTGGCCCGGTTCGATGGCCAGCTTGCCTCCGGCGGCTACTATTTTGTGGGCCACTCGGAGAGCCTGCACGGTATCTTCGAAGGCTTGACGCTGGTGGCTCCCACCGTCTACATCAAAGATGAGTCTGCCCACTAGACCGGACCGCCAGGGGGGGGGGCCATCTGGAGCCGCCCGACCGGGGCCGATCCGGGTGATGATCGTTGACGATTCGGCGGTGGTGCGCAGCACCCTCACCCAGGTCCTGGAGAGCGATCCTGGCATCCGGGTGATCGCCACCGCGGCTGACCCGTATATTGCCGCCCACAAGCTCCGGGAGGAGGTGCCGGACGTCATCACCCTGGATGTGGAGAT
Source organism: Thermodesulfobacteriota bacterium (assembly GCA_040755095.1). Classification (NCBI taxonomy): domain Bacteria; kingdom Pseudomonadati; phylum Thermodesulfobacteriota; species Thermodesulfobacteriota bacterium. The sequence goes on along the minus strand of JBFMBH010000119.1, from coordinate 7,905 downwards.
GCCGCGCATGGACGGCATCACCTTCCTCCGGAAGCTCATGCGCCAGCACCCCCTGCCGGTGATCATCTGCTCCAGCCTCACCGAGGCGGGCGCCGAGACCACCCTCAAGGCCCTGGAATACGGCGCCGTGGACGTGGTCACCAAGCCGAAGCTGGGGGTGAAGCAGTTTCTGGAGGAGAATCGCATCCAGCTGTGCGATGCGGTACGGGCGGCGGCCCAGGCCAGGCTGCGGCCCCTGTTGGCCCTGCGGGAGGTGCCGGCCAAGCTCACTGCCGATGCCGTGCTGCCCCGGGCCAGCAGCCGGGCCATGGTGGAGACCACCGACCGGGTGGTGCTCATCGGCGCCTCCACCGGCGGCACCGAGGCCCTGGCCAGCTATCTCACCGTCATGCCCCACGATGGGCCGGGCACGGTGGTGGTGCAGCACATGCCCGAGCATTTCACCACCGCCTTTGCCAAACGCCTGGACGGGCTGTGCCGGATGGAGGTCAAGGAGGCGGCGGACGGTGACTCGGTCATCCGGGGCCGGGTGCTCATCGCCCCCGGCAACCGGCATCTGCTGGTCAAGCGCAGCGGGGCTCGCTATTTCGTCGAGGTGCGGGACGGCCCGCTGGTCAGCCGCCACCGGCCGTCGGTGGATGTGCTCTTCCGCTCTGGCGCCCGTTATGTGGGCCGGAACGGGGTGGCGGTGATCATGACCGGCATGGGGGACGACGGTGCCAACGGCATGGTGGAGCTGAAGGAGGCCGGGGCGGTGACCATCGCCCAGGACGAGCCCAGCTGTGTGGTCTTCGGCATGCCCAAGGAGGCCATCGAGCGGGGGGGCGTGGACCGGATCCTGCCTCTGGAGCGGATCGCGGCCGAGGTGCTGCGCCTGACCGGCACCTGATCAGCGTCGGCCGGCATTTCGAGAAAAATCTTGTCTTGTCGCGGGGCCGGGGGATAAATAAAGAAGGCTTGCCTGTATCCTCCCCATACCATCAGCCGGGAGAACGTATGGAGATCCTGAAGGACTTTCGTAGCAAGGATACTGTCGAGCAGGTGGTGGTCCTGGACGAGATCGGCGCCGGTGGCAGCGCAGATGCCTTGCCGGAGCTTTTTGCCCTGTTTGCCGAGCCGCTGGGGGACGAGGTGGTGGACGCCATGGTCTACCACACCTTGACCAGTGTTCTGGCCGGCAAGGAGGAAGCGATCCTGGCGGGGCTCGCCCATCCGGCGGCGGCGGTGCGGCGGCTGTGCGTGGAGGAGGCCGGCAAGGCCGGCTTGGCCGCCGCGGTACCGATCCTGTTGCGCCTGTTGCCGGGCCTGTCCGAGCCGGCGGAGGTGGCCGCGGTCCTCCAGGCTCTGCTCCGCCTGCCGCCCGGGGACCCGGCGGCGATGCTGGCGGCCTTCCAGCCTTTCCTGCAGCACCCCGACGCCACAGTGGCCACCCTGGCGGTCCAAGGGGCGGTGGCCCAGGGCGGCGCTGCGGGCCGGGACGCGGTCCTGGCCTTCATCGCCGCGGCGCCGGATTTTGTTCAGTCCGGTGGCGAGGACTGCGATCTGGTGCTGGCCATGGCCATCACCGCCCTGGGGGGCTGCCGGGACGAACAGACGGCCGGCTTCCTGGTCCGGCACATCCACCATGGCAGCCCCATCATCCGCCGCCTCATCGGCGACGCCCTGGTCGGCCTGGGCAGCTTGGCCCTGCCGGCCCTGGGGGAGGTGCTGCGGGCGGGCCGGCGTGACGAGCGGATCATGGCCGCGAACGTGGTTGGCTTCATGGGGGATCGCAAGGGCGCCGAGCTGCTCACCGCGGTCATGGACGCCCGACTCGGCATGGAGGAGAATCTCAAGTTCGCGGTCTACGAGGCCTTGGGCCGCATCCCATCCATGCGCAGCATCGTCTGCCTGGCGGACGGGCTGGCGGAGACCGACGAGCTGACCCTGGCCGCGGTGCTCACCGGCTTGGACAACCTGGTGAACGCCGGGGTGGTGAAACGGGTGCAGGAGGTGCTGGTGCGGCAGGACGAGGTGGCCAGGCGGGTGGTCACGGCCCTGATCATGGCCCGGGCGGTGCGCCTGTTCCGCGCCCTGTACCAGGAAGGGAGCTGCGCCTCCCTGCTGGTAGCCGGGATCGCCGCCTCACCGGATGGCGAGGCCCGGGCCCAGTTTGCCCAGGTCCTGGGAGAGCTGGCCGGGCCGCAGGCCGCCGCCGACGCAAAGCGTCTGGCCGGGGCCGGCCAGGCGGCCAGCGGCCGCCAGCTCCTGGCCGCCGACGACTCCAAGGCCATGCTCCACTTCTACCGGGCAGCCGCTGCGGAGATGGGGCTGGCCATCACCACCGCCGCCGACGGCCGGCAGGCCCTGGAGCATCTGCGCTCCGGTGCTGCGGTCGATCTTCTGATCACGGACATGAACATGCCGGAGATGGACGGCATCGAGCTGACCCGCCAGGCCCGGCAGCTGCGGCCGGACCTGCCCATCATCATGGCCACCACCGAGTCGGAGGCCAGCCAGCAGGCCATCGCCCGCCAGGCCGGCGTGACCGCCTTCGTCACCAAGCCCTTCTCCAAGGACGTGCTCAAGGCCAAGCTCCAGGAGCTGCTGGGCGCCTCCTGATAACGAATATCGAATATCGAACAAGGAATGTCCAACCGCAGAAGGGACCGGAAGAACTGAATTCCTTGTTGGATATTCTGCGGTTGGCCTTCAATACCGCAGTCCCACCCGCTCCCGCACCAGATCCAGGGTGGGGGCGGCGTGGGTCCGGGCCTTCTCCGCTCCGGCCCTGAGCACCGCCCGCAGGTAGCCGGGGTCCCGGCCCAGGCGCTGCCGCTCCTCCCGCGCCTCCCTGAAGTACTCCCAGAGAATCGTCACCAGCTCCAGCTTGATGCGGCCATAGGCCGCGCCGCCCTCCAGGTAGAGGCGCCGCACCTCAGCCAGGCGGTCCGGGGGGGCGAAGAGCCGGTAGATGGCAAACAGGTTGCAGCGGTCCGGGTCCTTGGGGGCCTCCACGGGCGTCGAGTCGGTGACGATGGCCATCACCCGCTGTTTGAGGGTCTTCTCATCCAGGAAGATGCCGATGGTGTTGCCGTAGGACTTGGACATCTTCTGGCCGTCCACGCCGGGAATCACCGCCAGGTTGTCGTCGATGGCCGGCTCCGGGATGACAAAGGTCTCGCCGAAGGTGTGGTTGAAGGAGTGGGCAATGTCCCGGGCCACCTCCAGGTGCTGCTTCTGATCCTTGCCCACCGGCACCAGGTTGGCCTGGTAGAGGAGGATGTCGGCCGCCATCAGCACCGGGTAGGCGAAAAGGCCGTGGCTGGGGGCGATGCCCTTGGCGACCTTGTCCTTGTACGAGTGGCAGCGCTCCAGAAGCCCCATCGGGGTGACGGTGGACAGGATCCAGGTCAGCTCTGTCACCTCCGGCACGTCGGACTGGACCCAGAAGATGCTCTCGTCCGGGTCCAGCCCCAGGGCCAGGAAGTCGGCGGCGGCCTCCAGGGTCCCGGCTGCCAGGCGCTCCCGGTCGTGCACCGAGGTCAGGGCATGCAGGTTGACGATGAAGGCAAAAAGCTCGCCCTGGCGCATGTTGCGGATCATGGGCCGCATCATGCCGAAATAGTTGCCGATGTGGAGCTGGCCGGACGGTTGGATGCCGGAAAGGATGCGCATGGTCGATCTCCTGCACGCTCAGGCTGAGGATGGGCCGGGGGAGCACCACGGCCGCGGGCAGCGCACAAGAGACACCAGGCACCGGGCGGCGTCAAGAGTGAAGAGACTGGCCCGGGTGGCTGGGGGCGCCGCCGATTCAGCCTTCCGGGCGGCGGGAGGGGGCGATGCGCATCTGGTTGCGGCCGTCGCGCTTGGCGGCGTAGAGGGCGGAGTCGGCCACCATCAGCAGCTCCTCGGCGGTGTCGGCATGGAGGGGGCAGCAGGCCAGGCCGAGGCTGATGGTCCGCTGGATGGGCGGGGCACCGGGGATCTGGAAGGTGTGGCTGGCAACGCTGGTGCGCAGCCGATCGCCGATCTGGCGCGCGGCCTGGATGTCGCTGCCGGGCAGGAGGATCACGAACTCCTCCCCCCCGTAACGGCAGGGGATGTCGGCGGTGCGGATGTTGGCGCGGATGAGCTCGGCCAGACCGACCAGCACCCGGTCGCCCACCGGATGGCCATGGGTGTCGTTGATCTCTTTGAAATAGTCCACGTCCAGCATCAGAAGGCAAAAGCCGATGCCGCCGGCCTGGAAGCTGTCGGCCAGATCCTTGGCCTTGGTGTGGAAGTAGCGCTTGGTGTACAGGCCGGTCAGATCGTCGGTGATGGCCAGGTCGTACAGACGGGCGTTGGCCAGCGAGACGGAGATGTGGTTGGTGAGGGCCGGCAGGAGGTGGCGCTCGGCCCGGCCGAACCGCCGCTTGGCCGGCAGGACCACGGCCACCAGGCCCAGCCGGAGGCTGCGCAGGCTCAGGGGCACCAGGGCCCGGCGCTCTTCGGCGTCCAGCTCGGGCACCGTCAGCTCGCCCTTCCACCAGCGCTCCAGGTCCCGCCGGCTCACGGCACCGTGGGGGGCCTCGCCAGCGTCCAGGAAGTACTGGGCCTGGAACTGCTTGTCCCCGGCCTTCTTCCAGGTGACGTCAAAGGCGCCCGGGGTGCTGTCGGCGGCATGGATGAAGACCGTGGTCTCGGCATCGAAGATCTCCCGCAGCAGGTTGATGACGATGCCCTTGACCCGCTGCCACTCGATGGTCTCGCTCATCCGCTGGACGATGGTGTACAGGGTCCGGATCTCGTCCCGATTGTTGCGGACTTCGGTGACATAGCGGCCGATGGCCCTGGTCATGACGTTGAAGGAGACCGCCATCTCGGCGAACTCTCCTTCCCCCCGGATGTCCACCCAGCCATCGAAGCGGCCCTTCTCCAACTGCTTGATCCCCTCGAGAAAGGCCCGCACCGGCCGGAGCACGAAGCGGTCGACGATCCGGGAGATGAGGACGACGATAGCCGCGAAGGTCAGGAGGGCGGTGAGCAGAATCCGCTGGGAGACGGTGCGCAGGACCGCGTAGATGTCCTCCAGGGAGCTGTCCACCATGAGCAGGCCCAGGACCGGCTGGCCGGTGCCATGGCAGAGCCGGCAGTCCGGCTCGTTGTCGATCTTGATCACCGCCCGGACATAGCGACCCCGGTGGGAGCGGAGCTCGGCCGCGAACTGGCCGGCCCTGGGGGGCATATCCATGTCCTGGTGGCAGACGGTGCAGGCCGGGTCGCGATCCTTGGCAAAGACCTGTCCCACCAGAGAGCGCCGGCTGGACAGCACGACCTGGCCGCTGGGATTGAGAATGCTGATCGCCTCGAAATCGGCGACCCGCGCCACTTCATCCAGGGAGCGCTGGATGAGCGGGCGCTGGTTCTGGAGCATGGCCACGCCCAGGGAAGCCCGGATGGTCAGGCCGGCCTGGGTGGCCTTGTCCTTGGTCATGGCGAGGAGCCGCTCCCGCTGGTAGATCCACATGCCGAACAGGACGCTGCTGATGGACAGGGAGAAGACCAGAAAGAGGCTGACGAGGATCTTGGCCCGCAGGGAGACGTCGCGGGTTGCCATGGGAGTCATTGCGGGCCCTCAAAGCCGGAAGAGTGGCGCCGGAGCGCAGCGCGGGCCGGGCAAAGGCTACTCCCATGGTAGCAGGTAATCCGGGGCCTGTCCATGAACCGCAGGCGAAGCGCTGGCGGGCGCGGCCCCCCCAACAAGAACAGGGGGAGCAGGCCCGGTGCGGCCCACTCCCCCTGGGGGATCTCCGGCGCCAGCAGTCCAGGCCGCTACTTGACCTCCTCGAAGTCGGCGTCCACCACATCCTCGTCCTTCTTGCCGGTGCCGGCTCCGGCGCCGCCGCCGGTGTCGCCCGGGCCGCCCTGGCCGCGGGTGGCCTGGCTGTACATGATCTCGGCCAGCTTGTGGGAGGCCCTGGTCAGGCTCTCGGTGCCGGAGCGGATGGCGGCCACATCCTCGCCCTTGATGGTCTCCTTGAGGCTGGCCAGCTCCCGCTCCACATTGCCCTTGGTGTCGGCATCCACCTTGTCGCCCAGGTCCCGCAGGCTCTTCTCGGTGGCGTAGATGAGGGAGTCGGCCTGGTTCTTGGCCTCGGCCAGCTCCTTCTTCTTCTTGTCCTCCTCGGCGTGGGTCTCGGCATCCCGCTGCATGCGCTTGATCTCCGCCTCGGTCAGGCCGCTGGAGGCGGTGATGCGGATGGACTGCTCCCGGCCCGTGCCCAGGTCCTTGGCGGACACCTTGAGGATGCCATTGGCGTCGAGGTCGAAGGTGACCTCGATCTGGGGCACCCCCCGGGGGGCCGGCGGGATGTCCGCCAGCTCGAAGCGGCCGATGGTCTTGTTGTAGGCGGCCATCTCCCGCTCGCCCTGCAGGACATGGATGGAGACCGCCGGCTGGTTGTCGGCCGCGGTGGAGAAGATCTGGGTCTTGCGGGTCGGGATCGTGGTGTTCTTCTCGATGAGCTTGGTGAAGACGCCGCCCAGGGTCTCGATGCCCAGGGACAGCGGGGTGACGTCCAGGAGCAGCACGTCCTTGACGTCGCCCTTGAGGACACCGCCCTGGATGGCTGCGCCGATGGCCACCACCTCGTCGGGGTTGACGCCCTTGTGGGGCTCCTTGCCAAAGATCTCCCGGACCTTGGCCTGCACCCGGGGCATGCGGGTCATGCCGCCCACCAGCACCACCTCGTCGATGTCCGCGGCGGCAAGGCCGGCGTCCTTCAAGGCGGTGCGGCAAGGCTCCACGGTCCGGTTCACCAGATCGTCCACCAGGCTCTCCAGCTTGGCTCGGCTCAGCTTCAGGTTGAGGTGCTTGGGGCCGGTGGCATCGGCGGTGATGAAGGGCAGGTTGATGTCGGTCTCCATGGTGGTGGACAGCTCCATCTTCGCCTTCTCTGCCGCTTCCTTCAGGCGCTGCAGGGCCATGTTGTCGTTCCGGAGATCGATGCCCTGGTCGCGGCGGAATTCGTCCGCCAGCCAGTTGACGATCCGAAGGTCGAAGTCCTCGCCGCCCAGGAAGGTGTCACCATTGGTGGACTTGACCTCGAAGACGCCGTCGCCGATCTCCAGAATCGAGATGTCGAAGGTGCCGCCGCCGAGATCGAAGACCGCGATCTTCTCGTCCCGCTTCTTGTCCAGGCCATAGGCCAGGGCCGCGGCCGTGGGCTCGTTGATGATCCGCAGCACGTTGAGGCCGGCGATGCGGCCGGCGTCCTTGGTGGCCTGGCGCTGGCTGTCGTTGAAGTAGGCGGGCACGGTGACCACGGCGTCGGTCACCGTCTCCCCGAGATACTCCTCGGCGGTCTGCTTCATCTTGGTGAGGACCATGGCAGAGATCTCCGGCGGCGAGTAGCGCTTGCCGTCCACCTCCATGGCGGTGTCACCGCCGGGGCCTTCGACGATGGCAAACGGGCTCACCTTCTTGGTCTTCTGCACCTCGGCGTCCGTGTACCGGCGGCCGATGAGCCGCTTGATGGCGTACAGGGTGCGGTGAGGGTTGGTGACCGCCTGCCTTTTCGCCACCTGGCCCACCAGTCGCTCGCCGCTTTCGGAGAAGCCCACCACCGAGGGGGTGGTGCGGTTGCCCTCCACGTTGGCGATGACCTTGGGGTCACCACCTTCCATGATGGCTACACAGGAGTTGGTGGTGCCCAAGTCGATTCCGATGATCTTTCCCATGCCAGTGTCTCCACGTATAAGATGTATAAGATGATCGTATCCTTCGCAGCCGGCCGCGCTTCCTCTGGCCGGACCTAGGAGCCTGTCGGACTTGAGGTCCGAATGAACGGGGTGCTCGACAAGTCTGTTTCAATTTTCCGGGCAGCCGGCCAAGGCGGCTCCGGCGCGGTGTCGGAGCTGTCTGGCAGCAGAAGAGGCCGA
>JBFMBH010000118.1 GCA_040755095.1 Thermodesulfobacteriota bacterium | reverse complement strand
TCCGTTTGTCGAATATCCGGCCGCCTGGTGGCCAAGAAAGGACCTCGGAGGGGGGCTCACGGCTGCTCGCCGGGCTCCCGTTCTGCCAGAAAACCGTGGTGGCGCATCTTGGTCCGGAGCTGCTTGCGGGAGATCCCCAGGAGGTCAGCAGCCCGGCACTGGTTCCAGCCGGTCTCGTCCAGGGCCTTCTTGATGATGCCCCGCTCCATGGCCAGAAGGTTGAGATCGGAGGCCGGGGGCGCGCCTGTTGCTGCGGCCTGATTCAGGCGGACCGGCAGGCAGTCGGCATGGATCCGCTCGTCCGGGCAGAGGATCACCGCCCGTTCCAGAACGTTCTCCAGCTCGCGCACATTGCCCGGCCAGTCATAGCCCTGGAGGATGGTCACCACCTCCCGATCCAGCTCCCGCACCGCCTTGCCGCTCCGAGCCGCCAAGCTCTGCAAGCAGTGCCGGGCCAGCAGGGGAATATCCTCCCGGCGCTGGCGCAAAGGCGGCAGCGCCACGGGAATGACATTCAGCCGGTAAAAAAGATCGCTGCGGAACTCGCCCCGGCTTACCGCCCCCTCCAGATCCCGGTTGGTGGCGGCCAGGATGCGGACGTCCGCTGCCAGCCGCTCCTTGCCGCCCACCCGCCGGATCTCCCGCTCCTGCAGGAAGCGCAGCAGCTTCTTCTGCAGGGCACCATCCAGGTCGCCGATCTCGTCAAAGAAGGCGGTGCCGGCCTGGGCCATCTCGATGAGTCCGATCTTGGCCTCGCCGGCACCAGTGAAGGCCCCCTTTTCATGGCCGAACAGCTCGCTCTCCAGAAGCTCGTGCGGGATGGTGGTGCAATCGATGGCCACGAAGGGACCGGCGGCCCGGGCCGAAGTCTTGTGGATGGCCCGGGCGACCAGCTCCTTGCCGGTGCCGCTCTCCCCCAGGATAAGGACCGTGGCGTCGGTCTTCGCCACCCGCCGGATCAGCGAGAAGACCTCCTGCATGGCTCGGCTGTGGCCAACGCGGCCGCAAAAGCCGGGCCGGCCGGCGCCGGCCGCCGCCGGCTGGGCGTCAGGGGTCAGGGCTTCATCGATGATGCTGGTGAGCAGGGCCAAGTCCACCGGCTTGGTGAGATAGGTGTAGGCCCCCTTCCGCATCGCCCCCACCGCCAGCTCGATGGTGCCGTACGCCGTAAGCAGGATGAACGGCGTTGCCGGCCATCTGGCCTTGACCTGGGCCAGCAGCTCTTCGCCGCTCATGCCCGTCATCCGGTAGTCGGAGATCACCAGGTCGAAGGGGCTCGCGGCAAGGCGCTCCAGCGCCTCCTCGCCGGAGAGGGCGGTCTCGATCCGGACGCCCGGACCAGTCAGGCCGGCGGCCAGCACCCGGAGGGCATTGACCTCGTCGTCGGCGATGAGGATGCGGCGGGTGGTCATGGCCTCTTCTCGACCGCTCGTAGCAGCAGGGTGAAGGTGCTACCCTGCCCAGGGGCGCTTTCCACGGTGAGGTCTCCGCCATGGGCTCGGGCAATGTTCCGGGAGACGGCCAGGCCCAGGCCCGTGCCCCGGGCCTTGGTGGTGAAGAAGGGATGGAAGATCCGTCCCTGGAGCGCTGCCGGGATGCCGGGGCCGTTGTCGGCCACCGTCACCGCCAGCATCCCCTCCCGGAATCCCGTGCCGATGTGCACCTGACCGCCCTTGGCCACCGCCTGCAAGGCGTTCAGCACCAGGTTGATGAGGACCTGCTTGATCTGATCCCCATCCCCGAGGGCCGGCGGCAGATCCGCCGCCAGGCTGGTCTCCAGGGTCACCCGCTGCTCCCTGGCCTCGGTGCCCATGAGGGTCGCGGTCCCCCGGACGACTTCCCCCAGATCCACGGCGCGAAGCCTCAGTTCCTGGGGCTGGGCAAAGGTCATGAGGGCGCTGGTGAGGCGCTGGATCCGGGTCGCCTCGGAACGGATGATGCCCACGAACTCCCGGACCAGCTCCCCGGAGAAGTTCTTGCCGATATACTCGGCAGCGCCGTCGATGGCCAGAAGCGGGTTTCTGATCTCATGGGCCAGGGTAGCAGCCAGCTCGCCGGTGGCGGCCAGCTGGCACAGCCGCTGCTGCTCGTCCATGGCCAGCCGCAGCCGGGTCAGCATGTCGTTGAAGGCGCTCCCCAGCTCGCCGATCTCGTCATTGCCTGCCGCCGGAATCCGGGCCCGCAAATCGCTGGCCGCCAGTCCCGCCACCGACCGTTTGAGGAGCAGGATCGGCCGCACCAGGCGGATGATGAGCCCGAGGCCGAAGACCAGGGTCGCGGTGACGGTGACCAGAAAGAGCAGGAAGAGCAGCAACCGCTGGCCGAGGATATTGACCGGCCGGATGCTCTCGTAGAAGACCGCCGTCCCGAAGGAGACCAGGGGCACGGCGGCAAGCAGGCCGAAGGCGGTGAGCGCCCGGTAGAGGATGCTGCCCTGGTGCAGCGCCATCTCCCGCTGCCCCAGGCTGGCGACAATGACGACGAACCCCACCGGCCGCAGGAGATGGCCGTGGAGCCAGGCCTGAGAGCCGATGGGCGCGGGAAAGAAGAGAAAGGAGGCGGCGATGCACAGGAGGGCGAAGCCACCGGCCAAGCCCAAAAAGCGATGGTCCTGCGTCCGGTAGGCCGCTGCCAGATAGAGCATGGAGATGAGACCCGCCAGGTAGGCAACGCTGATCCAGACCAGGGGCCGCAGCTCGCCAAAAAGGGGCAGGCGGCTGTGGACAGACGGCAGCAGGAGGAACAGGAGGGGCAGGTAGCCCAGGGCCAGGGCCTTCTTGCCCGCCGGCCGCTCCAGGGAGACGGCGCTGACGATGAGCAGCAGGCCAAGACAGTAGCCAAGCAGGGTCTGGTAGAGGAGGTTCGAAGCCCAGGCGGCGGTATGGACCGCGCCGTGGAGGAGACTGCTGGCGCCGTGGATGGCGAAGCCAGCGGCCAGCAGCCAGACCCGGGCTCCGGTCTCCGCAGTGAGCGGCGCCTCCGGCCGGCGGAGCAGCCGGTAGGCTCGCCAGACCATGGCCAGACACAGGAGGCCGATCAGGAGATCCTCGCCGATGTGGTAGCCCACAAGCAGGCGGGCATCCAGTTCCGAAACAGGCTCGTCCACGCGCACGTCCAGGAAGAGGCTCGCGCCCTACCGCACGCCACCTGTCCCAAACGGGACAGGGGACACCGACCTTTGGCCCATCCGGCACAGCAGCGGGCTTGCCGCCAGACCGGTCTTCATGCTGGCACAGCCAATACCGCCGCGCAACGGTTTTGGCAAGACCCTTGCAACATGCTTGGCATACAGGGAGGCGGCCAGCATCCTCTGACGCGCGCAGCAGTCGGTCCTCGACGGACCGCAGACCACCGTCCGGGCACAACGGCCCGGACAGAACCCAAGACGAGCCACAAGGAGGAACGATCATGAAAAAGATGCTGCTGTTCGTGCTGTGCATCGCCTGCGGGCTGGCAGGCCCGGCCCATGCCGGCGACAGGTTCCCGTACAAGGTGAAGGGCGAGCACAAAGGGGGCGACGTCACCCCCACCCAGGCGTGGGAGATGGTTCAGAAGGATCCGGAGCACACCTTCATCGTCGATGTGCGCACCCGCTCCGAGTACCAGGACATCGGCCATCCGGCGGGCGCCATCAACATCCCCTGGCTGTTCGCCACCTTCCGGCCCGGCAAGGATGGCTACGACAAGGTCCTCAATCCCAACTTCGCCCAGGATCTCCTGGCCCGCTTCAATCCCAAGACCGACACCCTGCTCCTCCTCTGCCGCAGTGCCGAGCGCACCATCGCCGCCACCACCGCCGCGGTCGACGCCGGGTTTCCCGCCGAGCGCGTCTTCAACGTCCTGGGCGGCTTCGAGGGCGACAAGGAGAAGAACCCCAAGAGCCCGGACCTGGGCAAGCGCACCCTGGGAGGCTGGCGCCTGGAGGGCCTGCCCTGGACCTACGACATGAACCCCAAGCTCATGTACCGGCGGGACTTCCAGCAGTAACCCGTCCCGTGCCGCCCTGCCGGCTCAAGCCGGCAGGGCGATTCCTGCGCCGTCTTCCACCAACCCCCACAGAGAAGGAGCTCAACATGCGCTCGCGGCAAGCCCTCGTCGGAGTGGTCCTCATCCTCGGCCTATTGACTGGCGTCGCTGGCGCCCAGGCCGAGACCCCCGCCAGTTCGGCCCCGGTAACGATCCATCTGGACAAACAGGTCCTCGAAAATGGCGGCCGCATCACGGTTACCGGCACCGCTCCGGCCGGCAAGCCGGTCTTTCTGGAGCTGTGGGCAGAGGAACAAGTCCGGGCCTCCCGCTTCGATGCCGACCCGGACAAGGAGACCGGCAAGAGGCCGTACCTGCTGTACATGACCAGCCAGATGCCGGCCTTCTACAAGGTGGTCGTGCCCAAGAATCAGCAGGAGGCCCTGGACAAGGCCAAGAAGGAAGGCAAGAAATGGAGCTTCTCCCAGGTGCTCAAAGACACCGGCGCGGATGCCATCTATGCCGCACCGGCCAAGATCGGCATCGACCGCTACCAGGCCACCCTCATGGGCAGCATCATCGGCTCCCGGGGGGATCTCCTGCCGGCCATGGACGACAAGGAGAACAGGAAGCGCAGCATGCAGCTCGTCAAGGCTCGCTTCCGGGACCTGGACAAGGTCATGGCGGCCGACCTGGAGGTGAGTCCGGACGGCAGCTTCAATGCCGAGATCAGGATCCGCTCCGGCCTGGCGCCGGGCAGGTACTCGGTCGTTGCCGCCGTGGACAAGAGCACCCGGAGCGCTCCCTTGGCCTTCGAGAACCGGATCAGCTTTCCGGTCATCTACCTGGCCAACGCCGGCGCCAGCCTCAATCTCTTTCTCCCCTTCCTCCTCACCCTGGCCATCGCCATCTTCGGCGTGCTCATGGGCGCCGGCGGCGGCTTCATCATGAACCCCCTCTTCGTCTCCCTCTGGCCCCTGCCCCACACGGTGGTGGCCGGCACCGTCATGCCCACGGTGCTGTTCTCCCAGGGCAGCGGCATCTACAACTACTCGAAGATCAGGTTCATCAGCTGGAAGCTGGGGGTGGCCATCGGCCTGGCCATGGTGGCCGGCGGCTTCATTGGTCCCAAGCTCACCGAGCTCATCACCCTGGACCAGTTCAAATTCGTTTTCGGCTGGATTCTGGTGGTGCTGGCCGGCCTCATGTTCTGGCAGACCCTGCCTGGCCATCTCGAAAAGAACAAAAAGGAACAGGCGATCCTGAAGGAGTTCAAGAAGCGGGCGGAAGAAGCCGCCGCCAGAAAGTAGGCTTGCGAGGAGGCGCCACCATGATCGTCACGTTCTGGGGACAGGAGTTCAAGGTCAACATCATTCTTGGCTGCATCGGCGGTTTTGCCATCGCCGTCATCTCTTCCATGTTCGGCTTCGGCGGCGGCCCTTTCATGGTACCCCTCATGACCGTCGGCCTCGGCCTACCCATGTACGTGGTGGTGGGCAGCTCGCTGTTGGCCATCTTCTTCAATACCGTCATGGGCACCACCCGCCACTACATGTTCGGCAACTTCGATCTCACCTTCTTTCTGATCATGTTCCCGGCGGCCATTCTGGGCGGCTTCATCGCCCCGCAGATCGCGAAACGGGTCAGCCCCATCGCCGTGAAGCGGGTGGCGGTAGCTGGTCTTCTGATCCTGGCCTTAAGCCTCCTGGGTGTCTTCTAGGCGCCCTCTTCGTCTGCCCACCCGCCAAGCCAGAGGAGCCTTTATGATCGATTCCGCCCTGATGCTGGATGACGTCGCTTTTGCCCGGGCCATGCTCGAAAAGGACGAGCTGTCCCCCGCCGACCAGGTGCTTGCCTTGCGCAACCTCTACCGCATGAAGTACTTCCCGGTGGCGGTGAAATTCTTCTTTGACCGGGAGCAGCTGGACGCCTTCAAGACGAGCAGCGACTACCGGGTGCCCGCCTACCCCTTCACCTTTTGTCATTATCTCGCTGCCTCGCGCCAGAAGGGGGAGATCCTCCTGGGCACTGGCAAGGAGCTGGGCTGCTCCAACGCCAAGTACTGCTGGGGCTGGAAGGAATTCGACGAAGGCGAGGCCAAGAGCCATCTCAAGTATGTCAAGGACCTGGCCCAGGCGGAGCGGTTCGTCAGGACCAAGAAGCGGCTGCCCCACGGCCTTCTGGCCTTTGCCACCGCCCCCCTGCACCGGGCTTCCTTTGCCCCGGACATCATCCACGGCATCTGCGATGTTCTGCAGTCCTACCACCTGGCCAACGACTGGTGCGCCGCCATGGACATCCAGCCCTTCGAGATGGTGATGACCATGAACAGCTCCGCCTGCCAGGGGGTGACCGGCGTCTACGTGAGCAGGAAGCCCAACATCACCCAGATGTGCAGCGGCTCGTACACCGCCGGCAAGACCGAGCAGGGGGAGATCAACTGGATCTGGCCCGGCGAGCAGCTGATGCCCACCGTGCGCTGGATGCTGGAGCGCACCGTCCGGGATGGTGGCGCCTCCTACCCCCGCACCGGCGAGTCGTACCCCGGCTTCAACATGTGCAAGCTGTGCCCCTTCCTGGTCTTCAAGAAGCCCAAGGACTGATTGCCGGTCTCTTGTCGAGTCGCCCGTGCCCGGCGCTGGTCCAGACACGGGCGGCTTGCCGGCCCCGCCCGTTCCTGGGCCGCTTTTCCCCCGGCTGATCGCGCTTTTCTCCATTGACACGGACCGGCCGACTCGCTAACGTGCGGCCATCGTCTCCGGGCCGTTGCGGGCGATCGACCACGCCCCGGCATCCCGGTTTGGCCTTCGACCGATCATGCGCCAGGCCAGCTCTATGGACAGGGATCTGCGGGCACTGCCAGACCGGACGGATGACCGGCCACCCAAGGCCGGACCTGATCCCTTTGCTGCCGGCCGGCTGCGCCTGCGGCAGCCCCTGATGCCGCTGGCCCGCCTGGTGGTCCTGACCTTTCTCGTCAGCCGGCACCCCAGCGTGGCCGAGCTCCTGGAGCAGCTGCCCCAGGAAATGGTGGTTGGAGGCCGGGTCTACCGGGCGCCTGCTGCCCTGTTGGCGCCCCACCTGGACCTGCTGGCCGCCGCCGAGGCGATGCGACGGGGCGAGCCGGACGACCGGCTGGTGGTGAGCGAGGACCTGACACCGGTCAAGCCGTTGATCGCTTTCATGGCCGGCCTCACCCAGGGCATCTGCAGCCGGGAGCTGGAGACCATCAACAGCCTGCTCTGCGACCCCTGCGGGTGCAGCGTCTGTTGCACCGGCCCCCGGGGGGAGATGCATCAGCTCTTTTTCGAGATCCCCCTGGAGGCCGCCGAGCCGCAGCTCTTCCCGGTGCCGGTCGTGGACAGCCCTGCCAGCCGCTCCTGCACCAGCAGTGGCGAGCCGCCCTTGCTCCGGGAGGGGAAGCCCTTCTACGAGACCCCCACCGCTGTCTACCGCTGGCAGAACGGCTGGAGCCTCATCCTGCCCAGACAGGCCGACTGTCCCCATCTGGCCCCTGACGTCAGCCGCTGCCGGATCTACGTCCAGCGGCCCCAGGTCTGCCGGCGGCCCCAGCTGTTCCCCTATGCCCTGGAGCGCTGCCCGGCTGGAGACCGGCCGGAGGACGGCCGCGTGCGCCAGGGCTTCATGGCCCGTCACAAGCTCCTCGCCGTCTGGGACTGCCCGTATGTCCGCCAGCTGGTGGACGAGATCGCCGACTATGCGGCGGCCTCGATGCTTTCGCTGGTGCTGGCGAGGAACAAGGCCTGAGCGCGCCCCTCCATCCCGCAGCCCCCCTTTTTTTTGACGAACCGCCTGGCCCGTGGTACGTTGCCACGTTCACGTATTCTGACCCGGGCAACAGCCGTTTTGGTCCGTTTTGCCTGTCCTTTCCCGAACCGCGGAGCAGGCCGCGCCCTGCCGCCGCGGCCCGCCACGGAGAAGCCCATGACCACCAAGGCCCCCAAGGATCTGGCCGCCATCGTCGCCGAATACGAGCGCAAAGTGGAGGTCTTCCCGGACAACGCCGGCGTCTGGCATCATCTGGCCCTGGCCTATCGGCAGAGCGGCCGGGTCGACGATGCGGCCCGCGCTCTGGGCAAGGCCTTGGAGCTGGAGCCCAACAGCGCTGACAGCCTCGTCAACCTGGGTGGGGTGCTCTTCGAGCAGGGCCGCATCGAGGAGGCCATCGTCGTCAATCAGCGGGCCCTGGCCCTGAACCCCAACCTGGCCCAGGCCCACGCCAACCTCGGGCTCATCTGGCAACAGCGCGGCGAGGCGGAGCAGGCGATCGCCGCCTACCGGGAAGCGGCACGACACGCCCCGGGCATGGCCAGCACCTGGGTGAACCTGGCGGTGGCCTGCATCATGGCCGGCGACCTGGATCAGGCCCTGGAGGCCGCCCGCCAGGGGGTGGCCCTGGATCCCGACTTCGGCATGGCCCACAACAACCTGGCGGCCGCCCTCTATTTCAAGGAGGACTACCAGGCCGCCAAAACGCATCTTGACCGCGCCCTGGCCCTGGGCTATCCGGTTCCGGACCAGTTCCGCCAGGCCCTGGATCAGGCCCTGGCGCGCCCCGCCCAGGGGTAATGCCCCCATGGCCTCCGCCGCCTCTCCACCCCCGAACCGACCCTGGTGCCCCTTTTGTGGCCAGACCGTCGGCCGTCCCCAATCCCCCCGCCAGCACAAGCCGGGCGAGTTTCCGGTGGGCGAGTGCAGCTGCGGCGCCGTGTACACCTCCGACGCCACCGGCCATAACGTCGGCTCGGCCATGGTGGAAACCCTGGTCAATGCCTGTGGCGGCAACTGGGATCTGGCCTGGGATCTCCTGCCGCAGGAGGACTACCTGACCGGCCAGGTGGACAACTACGACGAGATCTCCCACCAAGTGGTGGACACCCGCAAGCTGGACGGCCGCCGGGTGAGCGGTGTCTTGTTCTTTGTCCGCCTGCAGCCGGAGGCCGCGGCCCTGGCCGGCCGGCAGCGCAGGGCGGCCGCCGGTCCGCTGCTGCCCCTGCCCCCGGTGGAGCCGGAGCGGGATCCCAAACGGCTCCGGCAACGGGCCGACAAGAGGCAGGTGGAGGAGCTGGTGGCTGCCGGTGCCATTGATCGCCTGGTGGATCTGGTCTTCGACGATCCCCGCACCCTGCGCTTCCTGCAGCGGCTGTTGTACGCGCCGGATGAGGCTTGCCGCTGGCGGGCGGTGCACGTCCTGGGCAAGGTCTGCTCCCGGCTGGCCACACGCCAGCCAGGCCGGGTGAGCGACCTGTTGCACCGCCTTTTTGCCGCCTGTTCGGATTCGGCCAGCAGCAGCTGGGGCAGCATCGAGGCGATCGGCGCCATCATCGGTGAGCGGCCGGACCTCTACGGGGCCTTCGCCCGGCACCTGCTGGGCTTTCTCAAGGACCCCGCAGCCCAGCCCCGGGTCCTCTGGGCGCTCTCCATGGTGGCCCGCTTCCGCCCGGACCTGATCCGCGCCATGCCTTTCTACAATCTCTTCACCTTCCTGGGCCATCCGCAACCGCTGGTGCGGGCCCAGGCCCTGCAGCTGTGCGGCCGCATCCGGGCGCTGGAGGTCCGGTCCCAGATCGAGGCCATGGTCGGTGACAAAACTCCTGTGACCATCCCCGAGGAGGGGCAGCTCGTCACCACCGATCTCGGCACCCTGGCCGCGGCGGCCCTCAAGGGAATGACCGACGAAGGAGCACACCCATGACCGACGGGACCGTTGACGCCCCCCCCGCCGCCGACCCGATCGTCGAAGCGGCCAAGGCCGATCTCGCAGCCGGCCAGGCTTTCCTGGCCAAGAACAATCTGGGCCAGGCGGCCAGCGCTCTGGACCAGGCCCTTCGGGGCTACCGCCAAGCGGGCGACCACGCCGGGATCGCCAATGTCCTGGTCCGGCTGGCCGAGGTCGCCACCAGGGGCGGCCAGCACGACCAGGCCCTGGAGCATCTCCAGCAGGCCTTGCGCATCTGCGCCGCGGAAAAGGATGCCATGAGCTGTCTCTATGTGCAGCAGCGACAAGCCGCCTGCCTCCGGGCCCTGGACCGTACTGCCGAGGCTACAGCCGTCTACCTGGAGATGCTCGACACGCATAGCGGTCACAACAACCCGGGCGGCGCGGTGGAGGTTCTGGTCAGCCTGGCGGAGACCTACGCCGAAGCCGGTGATACCGCCAAGGCCGCCGACGCCTACCGGACCGCCGCCTCGATCCATCGAAACTTCCGCCACCAGCGCACCGCCGAAGAGCTGCTGCAGCGGGCGGCTGCCCTGGAGACCGGCGCCTGGGCGCCCCCAGTCCCCGGAACCTGAGGCCCGAGCCATGAACGTCGTCCCCCCCAGCGCCGACACCGGCTGCCAGCGTTGCGGCACCTGCTGCCGCAAGGGCGGCCCGACCTTGCACCGCCAGGACCGGCCGATCCTCCTGGCCGGCCACATCCGCTACGATCACCTGGTCACCGTCCGGGCGGGCGAGCCGGCCATTGATCCGACCAGCAACCGCTCCGCTCCCGTGGCACGGGAATTCGTCCGTCTCTCCGGCCGCGGCCCGGACTGGGCCTGCCCCTTTCTCACCGATCCGGGCGCGGTGTGCTCCATCTATGAGGTGCGGCCCCTGGAGTGCCGGCTCCTGGAATGCTGGGCCCCGGAGCAGATGACCGCAGTGATGGGCCAGGACACCCTGACCAGGGCCGACCTCATCAACCCCGCCGACCCGATCCTGGATCTCATCCAGGCCCACGATCAGGCCTGCCCGGCCGGTCGGGTGGTGTTTCTCGCCGCCCAGGCCCAGGCGGGTGGCGTCGACGCGGCTGCCGCCCTGGAGGAGTTGGGCCTCCTGGCCAGCCGGGACCTGGCGTTCCGCCAGGAGGCCGCCGCTCAGTTCGACCTCTCTGTGGGCCGGGAGCTGTTCGTCTTCGGCCGTCCCCTGTTCAAGATCGCCTGCGCCCACGGCCTCACCGTCCAGGAGACCCCGGACGGCCTGGTTTTCCACGTCTCGCCGCCCCCCGCCGTCTGACCGGCCAGCCCGCCGGCGGCGGTTGCCCCCCGGGGGGGCCGCCGCACCGGCAGGCGCCGGGCTGCCAAAAAAAAAGGGGGGAGGCACGGGTTGCCCCGCCGCCTCCCCCAGGACCTCCCACCGCTGGTGGCGATCAGGTGCCTCGGACCTCCTCGTCCTTGGCGCGCCCCTTCACGGCGTACATCGTCGAGCTGCCGCTGGACCAGTAGGACATCTTGCCGTCCTTCACCAGGGCGTTGGCCGCATTCTTCACCTCCCGAGGCGAGGCATCGGCATTGGCCTTCTGCAGGTCCTTGAGATAGAGCTGCGGCTTCGCAGCCTTGGTGGCGTAGTCCAAGAGCTGCTGCTTCAGGGTTTCCATGTCAACACCCATCTTTCTACCCCCTTGCCCATCAACTACTTGATGTGGCTGGTGAACTTGAACTGGGTGGTGGTCCGCCAGGTGTCATAGGCCAAGCGGTAATCATCGATGGACTTGTCGGAGAACGGGATGTTGCACTTCTCGTAGAACCGCTCCCAGCCGATCCGCTCGGCCCACTCGCCAACCCGCTCGTACTTCTTGGCGTCCTTGGCATAGACCTCAAGGATACCCTTGACCGCGGCCACCGTCTCCGGCCAGCGGGGCGGGTTGTTGGGCAGGAATGGGATGACCAGCTTCGAGAACTTCGGTGTCGAGCGGCGGTTGGAGATCTTGCCGCCCACCAGGATGGCGATGCCGTCACCTTCCGGATCAGCCAGGGGCATGGCCGGGCACATGGTGTAGCAGTTGCCGCAGAACATGCACTTGTCGTTGTTGACGGTCACCGACTTGACCTTCTCGCCGCTCTCCAACTCCTCGGTCTTCGGCTTGATGGCGCCCAGCGGGCAGGCAGCGATGGCGAGCGGAATCTCACAGACGCCACCGATCCGCTCGTGGTCGATCATGGGCGGCTTGCGGTGTACGCCCAGGATGGCGATGTCCGAGCAGTGCACAGCGCCACACATGTTGAGGCAGCAGGCCAGGGCAACCCGCACCTGAGCCGGCAGGGTCATGCTGGTGAAGTACGGGAACAGCTCGTCCATCACCGCCTTGACCACACCAGAAGCGTCAGTAGCCGGGGTGTGGCAGTGCACCCAGCCCTGGGTGTGGACGATGTTGGTCACACCGGCACCGGTGCCACCCACCGGCATCTGGCCGTGCTTGGCCAGGGCGTCCAGCAGAGGCTGGACCTTGGCGGCGTTGTCCACCATGAACTCGACGTTGTTCCGGGTGGTGAAGCGCAGGAAGCCGTCGCAATGGTCGTCGGCGATCTTGCAGTAGTCCCGCATCAGCTCGCCGGAGATGAGGCGGGCGCAGGCCACCCGCGCGGTGTAGCACTCGTCACCGGACTCGGCGACGTGCTTCAGGACACCGGGCTTGACGATCTCGTGGTAGAGCCACTTGCCGTAATTCTTCTTGATGACCGGCGGAAAAAACTGCTCGTAGTGCGGGGGGCCGATGTCGGTGATTCTATCCTTCAACGGATTGGCTGGATCATAGCCCATGGTTGAACCTCCTTCGCGTCGTGAGACGACTGTCGTCGATGAATGAAAGCGTGCGGTCTCGGCCCCGGATCACATGGCGTGCCGCTGGCGGAACGCCTTGACATCCCGATCGAACCCACCCTCGACCTCTTCGTCCTTCCAGAAGACGTAGGGGTTGGAGCGCGGCTCTTTGGTATGCTGCGGCAGGGGCTCGACGCCCATGATCTTGAGGAAGGTGGGCAGGCCGATGCGCTGGATGGATTCGCCGATCCGCTCCCGGTTCTTGCCTTCTTCCATCCACCAGTCCCAGCACTTCTCCACCAGGGCCTTCATCTCCTCGAACTCACCCTCCATCTTGATGAAGGGCACGATCATGGTGGCAATCTGGGCGCCCTCGAGGATAGGGGCCTTGGCGCCGATCAGGATGGTAGCGCCCTGGTCCTTGCCCGGGCGCAGGGCCCGAGGCATGGCGTTCAGGCAGTGCATGCAGCGGGTGCACTCGGCGTTGTCGATCTTGAGCTGGCCGCCTTCCATGGACATGCAGCCGGTGGGACACAGATCGATCACCTCGGCCTTGATGTCGAACTTGCCCCAGTCGCGGCCCGCGTGGGCGCCGCCGTTCGGCACGTACTCGCCGGACACATACTTGGCCACCGCGGCCTGATCGATGCGGATGTCGTCCCGCCAGGTGCCGATGACCGCAAAGTCGGAACGGGCGATAGCCGCCACGCAGTCGTTGGGGCAACCGGAGAACTTGATCTTGAACTTGTACGGGAAGGCCGGGCGGTGCAGCTCGTCCTGGTAGGTGTTGGTGATGTTGTGGCAGGCTGCCTGGGTGTCATAGCAGCCCCACTCGCAACGGGCGCGGCCCAGGCAGCAGGACGGGGTCCGCAGGTTGCCGCCGGAGCCGCCCAGGTCCATGTTCATGTTGTGGGTCAGCTCCCAGAAGATGTCTTCCAGCTGATCGGTGGTGGTGCCCAGGAGGACCATATCACCGGTGGAGCCGTGCATGTTGAACATGCCGGAGCCCCGGCGATCCCACATCTCGATCACGTCCAGCAGACACTTGGTGCTGTAGAACTTGGAGGAGGGCTGGTTGACGCGCACGGTGTGAAAATGGGCGACGCCGGGGAACTTGGCCGGCACGTCCGAATACCGGCCGATGACGCCGCCGCCGTAACCGAAGACGCCCACGATGCCGCCGTGCTTCCAGTGGGTGACCCGGTCCTTGTAGGACAGCTCCACCTGGCCGAGGATATCCCAGCACTGATCCTTCGTCTTGGCTTGCCGCTTCAGGTCCGTGACAAAGCTTGGCCACGGACCGCTTTCCAGCTGATCCAACAGGGGCGTGTCATGCTTTGGCATTCTCTTTCCTCCTTGGATGGATGTGATTGGGTTGCCTGGGTGTGGAACCTGTTCCGACGTGGTTGCCTGCCTCTCCTCAAGTCGTGGCGGACCGGGCCGCGCCCGGGCGACCATCCCCCTACCGCCCCCGGGACCTGACATCGAGCCGGCGGCCGTGCCGGCGGGCACTCTGGCTTCGCCAGCGGCGGATCGCCAGAAATTGAATGCCCATTCAGTTCGGGGACCTTATCTCCCAACAGGCTGTTTGTCAACAAAAAAGCAAACCCCGAGCCCCGGCCCTTCCGCCGCTGGCGAGCAGGGTCCTGCACCGGCGGCGGGGTGCGGCGGCGATCGGCCAGGGAGGCCGCGAGAGGGGTGACCATCGGCCCCAAACAGATGTTGGAAAATGAACGGGGGATGTTCAGGCCAACCCGCCGGCACCGCGGCAGCTGATGCCCCGGCGCATGGCCTCGACCTGCCGGTCGATGAGGGCATCCAGGCGGGCCAGCAGGGTGGAGGTTGGCAGGCCTTGAAGGGTGGCCAGCCCCACCCGCAGATCGAGACCCTGCACATCCACGGCCAGACGGGGATCCGCCGCCAGGGTCTCGGCCTCGGCCAGGCGCTCCAGATGGATGAGGGCCTTGATGCGCTGGATGAGGGCCATGGCGTCGCCCTGGCCGGGGCTGGGCAGGAGGGCCAGGGCCTGCTCATGGAGCCCCGCGGCCAGGAAGAGCCGGCCGGCATGGAGGCGGGAGTCCGGGTCGCCGGGCAGGAGCGGCAGCATCTCCTCGACCCTTTCCCGGAAGCCAAGACGCAGGTAGTAGCTCATGAGGCTAAAAAAGTCGGTCATATCCTGGGTGAGACCCCGGAGGGCGGTCTCCCGCAGCACCAGGTAGCACAGATTCTCGTTGTGCTCCCGCAACGAGACCAGATCCGTGAAGCGGTACAGGTTGCGGCGGGAGAAGGCAGCCAGCGCCGCCAGACTGTCCACAGCCACCGGTTCCAGGACCAGATGCGGATAGACCTGAAACTCCACCTGCCGGCCGGCCAGCCGGGCCAGGCCGTAGTCATCAGGGAAGCGGACCGGAAACTGGACCGGCCGGCCGGGCCGCACCCCGGCCAGGGCGGCCTCGAAATCAGCC
>JBFMBH010000117.1 GCA_040755095.1 Thermodesulfobacteriota bacterium | reverse complement strand
ACTCGTGAGCCCCGAGGACGAGGGGACGGCGGTAACGTTGCTGCAGACGCTTCAGAAGCGGCTCAAGTACGGGCTCCCGTCCGAGGTATCGATTCTCCTGTACGAAGCGGGCTTCGCCGACCGACCGCTCGCCATCGAACTCGCCGAAGTCGTACCCGAGATCTCGGCTCGCGAGGAGCTGAAGGCTGGGCTGCGCCGAAAGCGGCGGGCTGCCGAGGCGGTTCTTACAGAGTACCCGGCCTACTTCCGGCGGGTGTTCGAGCGTGTGGTCGGCTAGAGTCTGTGGGGCAGGCTATATGCAACCATAGGCGCGTGATGAGCGTGGCTGCACCTAACCACACGGCTCAGCGCACCAGAACCTGGATGGCGTCGCAACGCCCCTCCTGCCGCACCCCGTCCAGCGCATCGTCCACGCAGGCCGCCAGCTCCCAGCTGCCCGCCGGCAGCTGCACCTTGGGCAGGAAGGGATAGCCAGCCAGGCCGGCCAGGCTGCCAGCGGCATAGGGTAGCACCTGCCGGGACCAGCTGTCGGGTCCCCGCCAGAACTGGCTACCGGTGCCGGCGTGGGCGATGGACAGCCACACCTCGCCGGGCTGTCCGGCCCAGGAGCCGGGGAAGACCGACACCGTCGCCGCCAGCGGTGTGCCGGCGGCCAGCGTCACCGCCGGCTCGTCGATGGTCCGGTTGCCGATCCTGAGCTGCAGGTCCACCGCGCCGGCGGTGACAAACTGCCAGACCGGGCCCTCCCGGGTCTCCAGCACGGCATTCTTCGCCACCACCTGCCAGGCATAGGAGGCGCCCGGCTCCAGACCGGAATCCGGCGCCCAGATGCCGCCGGTCAGCCGCACCGCCAGAGCGGCCACCGGGCCATCCGCGCCCAGGCTGGTCAGGATGACGGCGCTGCCATAGCCGGCCGCCAGCTCAAAGGCCCCCAGGCTCACCCAGCCCTCCTCCCCGGCCGACTGGTCCACCGTCACCAGACTGGTGCCGCGGGCGTGGACCACCAGCACCGCCGCCTGGCGGGCCAGCTCGGGATCCGGCTGCACCGCCACCTCCAGCCCATAGCGGCCGGGCAGCGGGATCAGGGGCATGAAGACCGCGAAGTTGCGGCCGCCGGCCGGGGCCCGGAACAGCTCCTGGCCGGCCCAGGGCCCAGCGGCAAGCGTCTCGGCCGTCCAGTCACCGATGAGAAGACAGCCTGGATCAGCGGCTGCCTGCTCCACCCGGGTCGGCCGGACATCCTGGGCCTGCAGGGTCAGCTCGCCCCCCGCCTCGCCCAGGTAGACGTCGTAGCGGATGTCGGGATCCTCGACCCCGGGCAGCCAGGAGAGGCTGGTGCCGGGATCGACGCCCTGGGCGCCGTCGGCCGGCCAGGGGTCGGCGGGTGTGAGGGGCGCCGGCGGTGCGGTCACCAGGATGTAGCCCTCCTGCACCAGAGTGGACTCGTCGTAGGCACCAAAGGCGGTAAGGCGCACCGTGAAGGTGCCTGGCCGCTGGTAGGTGTGGCGGGGATGCTCCTCGGTCGAGGAGGAGCCGTCGCCGAAGTCCCAGGCATAGGAAAGTCCGTTCACCGAGCGGTTGCGGAAGCTGACGGTAAGCGGCCCGACCCCGGCCAGGGGCTCGGCCTCGAAGCCGGCCCGGGTGATGCTGCCGTCCGCCGGCACCGTAACTGTGACACAGTCCTCCTGCACCGCCTGGTCGGTGCCGTAGCGGCCGGAGACCTCCAGGGTGACGGTGTAGGTGCCCGGCGCCACGTAGATGTGCACCGGCTCGGCCAGGGTGCTGGTGACCCCGTCGCCGAAGTCCCATCGACAGCTCTCGGCGTTGGCCGAGGTGTTGTCGAAGGCCACCGCCAGGGGATAGGCGCCGCTGGCCGGACTCGCCACGAAGCCCGCCCGGGGCAGGGCGCTGGCGGGCGGGGTCACGGTGATGAGGCTCGCCTTGGTCTCGGTGTCGCTGCCACCAGGCCCGCTGGCGGTAAAGGAGACGGTGTAGCTGCCGGCCTCGGTGTAGACATGGCTGGGGCTGGCCTGGTCACTGGTGCTGCCGTCGCCGAAGTCCCAATGCCAGCTGCCGGCATTCCGGGACTGCTCTGTGTACTGGACCGCCAGAGGGAAGGGGCCGCTGGTGAGGTCGGCCACGAAATCCGCCTGCACCGGCGGCGGCTGCACGACAATGAGATTGGGCTGCCGGGTGGTGCAGCGCACACCGTTGGCCTCCGCCACCAGGGTCACGGTGTAGCTGCCGGCCGCCTGGTACGTATGAGCCGGGTTCTGCTCCTGGCTGCTGGTGCCGTCGCCGAAATCCCAGGACCAGGCGGTGGCGCCCTGGGTACGGTCGAAGAAGCTCACGGACAGGGGGGCGTCTCCTCTGGTGGGCTGGGCCTGGAAGGCCGCCTGGCAACTGCCGGGAGGGCCGGTGACCGTCACGTACCCCTCTTGGACCAGGGTATCCTCCACGCCATCCGGGCCGGTGACCCGCAGAGTGACCGTATAGGTGCCGGGCATGGTGTAGGCGTGCACCTGATCGCGGCCAATGCCGGTGTAGCCATCCCCGAAGTCCCAGGCCCAGGACGTGGCCCGATCGGAATCATCCCGGAAGACGACATGAAGAGGGGCCTGGCCGGTCAGGGGGCTGGCGGTGAAGGCGGCGCGGGTGGTGCTGCCGCCCACCGTGATCAGGTCCTCCTGGGTCCGCGTGGAGGTGCCGGTAAGATTCGAGACCCGGAGGCTCACGGTGTAGACGCCTTTACGGTAATAGGTGTGGCGGGGGCTGGGCTCGGCGGAGTACGAGCGGTCACCGAAATCCCAGAGAAAGGATGCGGCGTTTTGTGAGGCATCCTGGAACTGAACCACCAGGGGTGCCTGGGGACCGGCCAGGGGCGAGGCCGAAAAATCGGCCACCGGCGCTGGCTGCCGTACCGAGACCGCATTGCTCTTGCTCAGCCGATGCTGGCCCCCGGCCCCGGAGACCACCAGGCTTACCGTGTAGACCCCGGGCGTCTGGTAGGTGTGGGCCGGCTGCTGCTCGGTGCTGCCGGTACCGTCACCGAAATCCCAGGACCAGACGGTCGCGTTGGTGGACTGGTCGCTGAAGCTTACCGCCAGGGGGGCCGGACCCTGGGTGGGGCTGAGGGTGAAGGCGGCCCTGGTCACAGGCCGGGTCACCTGCACCCAGCCGATTCTGATCTCCGAATCCGCGCCCCCGGGATTGCGGACGGTCAGGGTCACGGTGTAGGTCCCCTCCCGCTCGTAGACGTGGCGGGGGTTGGCCTCGGTGGAGCCGGTGCCATCGCCGAAGTCCCAGATCCAGGAGGTGGCGTAGCGGGACTGGTCGGTGAAGGCCACCTCCAGGGGCGGCTCACCCCGGGTGGGCATGGCGGAAAAATCGGCCGCGGGCAGCGGATGGCCCACCTGCACCAGGCCCGCGCGCTCCAGCCGATCCTCGCCGCCGGCACCGGTGGCGGTGAGGCGCACGGTGTAGCTGCCAGCGGCCTGATAGACATGGACCGGATGACGCTCCCGGCTGCCGGTGCCATCCCCGAAATCCCAGACCCAGGCCGAGGCGCTCTGGGAGGTGTCGGTGAAGGTCACGGTCAGGGGATAGACGCCGGCGGTGGGCGTAGCCTGGAAGGCGGCCCGGGGCGGCGCCGGCTGGACGACGATCGTGCCGCTCGCCTCAGCCGCGCCGCCCGCTCCGCTGACCCGCAAGGTCACGGTGAAAAAGCCGGCTGCCCCATACTCGTGGCGCGGATGCTGCGCGCTGCTGCCCGTGCCATCCCCGAAGTCCCATTGCCAGGCCGAGGCACCCTGGGAGGTGTCGGTGAAGGCCACGGTCAAGGGCGCGACCCCGGCCTCGGGGCTGGCGACAAAGGCTGCCTGGGGCGGGGCCGGCAGGACCACCACCGCATCCGGCTGCCGGGCAGTGTCGCTGCCCCCAGGACCGGTGGCGGTGAGGGTCACGGTGTAGCGACCCGGCGCCTGGAAGGTGTGGCGGGGCGCCGCCTCGCTGCTGTTGGCGCCATCGCCGAAATCCCAGAGCCAGCGGTCGGCATCCTCGGAGCTGTTCACGAAGGCCACGGCAAGGGGGGCGACGCCGGTGGCCGGGCTCCACGAAAAATCCGCCTGGGGCACGGGCGGCGCCACCTGCACGAGGTCCGCCTGCTCCTGCCGGTCGCTACCGGCCGGGTTGGTGACCGTCAAGGTGACGGTGTAGAGGCCAGGCTCCGCGTAGATGTGCTGCGGGTGCTCGTCAGTGCTGGTCTCGCCGTCGCCGAAGTCCCAGAGCCAGGAGCTGGCATGGCGAGCCAGGCTCTGGAAGGCCACAGCCAGGGGGGCGGGGCCGGTCAGAGACGAGGCGGCAAAATCCGCCTCGGGCAGAGGATAGCCCACCGCGATGGGCTCAGGGGCGCTCCAGGTAGCGCTGCCATCCGGGTTGGTGGCGGTGAGGGTTACGGTGTAGCGGCCGGCGCTGGTGTAAGTGTGCACCGGCTGCTCCTCTGTGGAGGTGAAGCCGTCGCCGAAGTCCCACAGCCAGGAGCTGGCGTTGCCGGACTGGTTTTCAAAGCGCACCGCAAGGGGGTAGACGCCGGCCGAGGGGCTGGCGGCAAACTGCGCCTGGGGCGCCGGATAGAGGGCGACGATCTCCACAGTCCTGCTGTCGCTCCCCTCCCCGTCCAGACCGGCCACGGTGAGCCGGGCCTGGTAGCGACCGGGCTGGGCATAGGTGTGGCTGAGCGCCGCCGCGCCGGACACCGTGCCGTCGCCGAGCTCCCACCAGGGATAGAGGGCGTTTTCTGAGCTGTCGGCAAAGGACACCGTGAGGGGGGCGAGACCGGACAAGGGGGCAGCGGCGAAATCCGCCCGCGGCGCGGGATGGAGAACGGTCACCGCGCCGGCCCGGCTCGTGGTGTCGCTGCCGTCCGGGTTCGTCACTGTCAGGGTGACCGGATAGACCCCCGGCGTCTCGTAGGTATGCCGGGGGGAAGGCTCGCCGGAGGTGGCACCGTCGCCGAAGTCCCAGCGCCAGCCGGTGGCCTGGCTGGAGCGATCCTGGAACGCGACCGCCAGGGGATAAGGGCCAGAGGCGGGCGCCAGCCCGAAATCGGCAACCGGTGCCGGATGACGGACCGTGACCAGATCGGCCACCCTCTTCTGGTGACTGCCGTCCGGATTGGCCGCGGTGAGGGTAACGGTAAAGGCGCCGGCCGTGGCATAGGTGTGGCGGGGATGGCGCTCGGCGCTGGTCGCGCCGTCGCCGAAATCCCACAGCCAGGAGCTGGCGTTGGCGGACTGGTCGGTGAAGCTCACCGCCAGGGGGAAGGCACCGGCCACCGGCTGGGCCTGGAAGCTCGCCACCGGTGTTGGCTGCCGGACGGTGACGCAGCTGGCCTGGGTGAGATAGGCGCTGCCGTCCTGGTTGGTCACCGTGAGGGTCACCGGATAGACGCCGGCCGCCGAATAGGTATGGCGAGGCTGGCGCTCGGTGGAGGAGGCGCCGTCGCCGAAGTCCCAGTGCCATGAAGTGGCACCCGTGGAGCTGTCGGTGAAGGCCACGGTGAGCGGCAGGGTGCCAGCGGCGGGTACAGCCGCAAACCCGGCCTGGGGTGCCGGCAGGAGCGCCGTCACCAGGCTGGCGCCGCCGGCCTGGGCACTGCCCCCGGGGCCGGTGACAGCCAGGCGCACCGCGTAGGAGCCGGGGCTCTGGTAGGTGTGGCGGGGATGCTGCTCGGCCGAGGTGCTGCCGTCGCCGAAATCCCACAGCCAGGCCGTCGCATGGCTGGAGGCGTCGGTAAAGCTCACCGCCAAGGGCGCAGCACCAGTAGGGGGCGCGGCTGAAAAACGGGCCTCCGGCGCCGGCTCCTGAGCCAGGACGTAATCGGTCTTCTCGTAGCGCGTCGCGCCATCCGCACCGGAGGCCACCAGGGTCACCGTGTAGCGGCCGGCGGCGCTGTAGGTGTGGCGGGGATGCTGCTCGGCCGAGGTGCCGCCGTCGCCGAAGTCCCACTGCCAGGCCCTGGTGCCGGAGCCGGAGGCATCGGTGAAGGCCACCGCCAGGGGCGCGGTGCCGGCCAGCGGCGTGGCGGAAAAGCCCGCCAGGGGCTCATCGCTCCGCACCGTCACCAGGCCGGCCCGGCTGATGGTGGCCTCGCCGCCCGGGCCGCTGGCGGTAAGGGTCACCGTGTAGCTGCCCGGGACGCTGTAGGTGTGGCGGGGTTGCTGCTCGGTCCCGGTGCTGCCGTCCCCGAAGTCCCAGCGCCAGGAATCGGCGTTCCGGGACTGGTTGGTGAAGGTCACGACCAGGGGGGCGACGCCAGCCGCGGGGCTGGCGGCAAAGGCGGCCTCCGGCCGGGGATGACTCACCAGCACCAGCCCTTTCTGACGCCGTACCCCCTGACCGCCGGGGCCGGTTCCGGTGAGGGTGACGGTATAGAGGCCGGGCTCGACATAGGTGTGGGTGGGGCTGGCGGCGCTGCTGCCCGTGCCATCGCCGAAATCCCAGGACCAGGTATCCACCCAGGAAGAGGCATCGGAAAACGCCACCACCAGGGGATAGACGCCGGCCACCGGACTGGCTGCAAAATCCACCGCCGGCGGCGGCGCGGTCACCCGCACCAGATCCTGGCGCGTGGTGCTCGCCTGGCCGCCGGGGCCGCTGACCGCGAGAGCGACGCTGTACCGCCCCGGATTGGCATAGGTGTGGACCGGGTTGGCCTCCTGGCTGGTGCTGCCGTCGCCGAAGGCCCAGACCCAGGCCGTGGCCCCCTGGCCCTGATAGGAGAACCGCACCGCCAGTGACGCGACACCGGTCGTGGGACTGGCCCCGAAGCTGGCGGTGGGCGGCGGCGCCCCGACCGTGACCAGGTCGGTTCTGGTAATGCTGTCCTCACCGCCCGGCCCGCTAACGGCCAGGGTGACGGAATAGGTGCCCGGCGTCCGAAAGGTGTGCTGCGGGCTCTGGGCCTGGGAGCGGCTGTCGGCAGCGCTGTCGCCGAAATCCCAGGACCAGGCGGAGGCGTTCTCCGAGGCGTCGCGGAACAAGACCGTGAGCGGTGCCACCCCGGCCAGCGGCGTGGCCGAAAACGCGGCCTGGGGCGGCGGCGCTGTCACGGTCACCACCTCGCTCTGCAGCCGGTTGTCGGTGCCGCCGGGACCGCTGGCCACCAGGAGCACCGAATAGGTGCCCGGCGCGGTGTAGGTGTGCACCGGCGCCGGCTCGGTGCTCATGGCGCCGTCACCGAAGTCCCAGACATAGGAGTCGGCAAACAGCGAGCCCTGGCGGAAGGCCACGGTGAGGGGAGCCATGCCCGCCGTCGGCTCCATGGCAAAGGCCACCAGGGGTGAGGGATGGCCCACCTGGATGAGGGCTGCCTTCTCCTCGGTCACCGCCTCCCCGTCCGGGCTCACGGCGGTGAGGCGCACCGTGTAGCTCCCCTCCCGGGTATAGGTGTGCACCGGCTCGCGGCTGACGCTCATCTGGCCGTCGCCGAAGTCCCACAGCCAGGCGGAGGCGAGGCTGGCGGCCACGGTGAAGCGCACGGTCAGGGGATAGCTGCCGGCCTGGGGCTGGGCCTGAAAGGTGGCGTTCAGGGTCGGCCGCCGCACGGTCACCAGGTCAACCTTCTCCTCCACATCGGAAGAGCCGCCGGCGCCAAAGGCCGTGAGGCGCACGGTATAGACACCCGCGGCCTGGTAGACGTGCTCCGGCTCCCGGGCGGTGCTGGTGGCACCGTCGCCGAAATCCCACAGCCAGGAGCCGGCAAAGGTGGACTGGTTCGTAAAGCGGACCGCCAGCGGATATTCGCCCTCCGTGGGCGCGGCGGCAAAGGCGGCTTCCGGCGATGCCCATTGCAGGGCCCGCTCGGCATTGATCCGGCGGTCGGTGACAAGGCGGCCCACCGTAGCCAAGGGATCGCCACTGTCGAGGATGATCGCCCGGACCTCTCCTGCCGCCATGCCCGGGCTGGCGGCCTTGAGCAGGGCGGCCAAACCGGTGACATGGGGGGTGGCCATGGAGGTGCCGCTCAGGTAGCCGTAGGCATTGTTCGGCAGGGTGCTATAGATGTAGTAGCCCGGGGCCGCAACATGGACGCTTTGCACCCCGTAGTTGGAAAAAGAGGTCAGGCGGTCGAAATAGTCGGTGGCGGCCACCGAGATGAGATTCGGGGCCGGGTAGCTGGAGGGATAGTGCGGGTGCAGGTCGTTGTTGTCGCCATTGTTGCCGGCGGCTGCCACGAAGAGGATATCCTCCTGGGCGCGGATGGCGTCATGGAGGGCACGGGAGTAACCGCCGCCTCCCCAGGAGTTGTTGGTGGCCACCACGTTGACCCCCCGGTCCCGCATGGTCTTGACATACTCCAGGCAGTCGACCGCGTCGGAGGTATAGCCACTGCCACTGGCGCCCAGGAACTTGCAGGCCATGATCCGGACATCCCAGGCGACGCCGGCCACACCGATGGCGTTGTTCCCGGCCGCGCCGATGGTGCCGGCCACGTGGGTGCCGTGCCGGTTGTCGTCCATGGGATCGGCATCGTTGTTGATCGTATCGATGCCGTGGAGGTCGTCGATGTGACCGTTGCCGTCGTCGTCCACCCCGGGCTGGCCGTTGGCCTCGGCCTCGTTGGACCACATGTTGGCCGCCAGATCCGGATGCCGGTAGTCGACACCGGTATCGATCACCGCCACCACCACGGCGGCATGGCCGGTGGTGGTCTCCCAGGCCGCAGTGGCCCGAATGTCGTGGCCGGCCGAGGCGCCGTTGAGCTGGCCGGTATTCTCGAGGCCCCACTCCAGGTAGTACTTGGGATCGTTGGGCACTGACTCGGTGCTGAGGACGAAGTTGGGCTCGGCGTACTCCACGTCCGGATCGGCCTGATAAAGATCCACCGCCTCCTCGACGGTCATGCCCTTGCGGAGCCGGATCTGCTGGAGCCGGGCGCGGCGGTACTCCTTGAGGAGCAGTGCCCGCTTGCGGCCGTGGAGCTGCCGGGCCTGGTCGCGACTGACCCCGTCCTTGAGCTTGACGATGAGCTCGCCATCCCGGAACGGCGCCTGCCAGCGGCCGGCATCGGCGGACTCGGCCCAGGGGCCAAGGGCCAAGACGGCGAAGAGCAGGAGGAGGGAGAGAACGCGGCGGGGGCAGGGACCCATGGCCTGGCTCCTGGGATCGGGCACGAGTGGATCAGCATCCGCGGGCCGTGGAGGCTCCTGTTGCCGGCGGATAGACGTTGGCTCGTTTTTCGCGTTGGCGCGTGCCGAGGGG
Source organism: Thermodesulfobacteriota bacterium (assembly GCA_040755095.1). NCBI lineage: Bacteria > Pseudomonadati > Thermodesulfobacteriota > Thermodesulfobacteriota bacterium. The sequence continues at coordinate 5,738 of JBFMBH010000117.1, read as the reverse complement.
CCAGTTGTCCGGCAGATGCCGGAGCCGGTGCGGCAGGCCCGCACCGGAGAGGCCAGTCCTTCGTGGAAGCCAGCCGGCGGCGTGGCGGACCGGAAAGAAGTTGTCAGACGCCAGGCCGCCGCCCGTGAGGGGCCGGCGCTCCCTTCTTCCAGTATATGAAAATCTTTTTAGGAATGGCCAGACCGGAAATGGGGCGGGAGAAGGCCGGAGGCCGGACGCCTATCGGCCGGGCAGGCTGCCCGCAGCCGGAGTGGCTGCGGGCGTGAGAGCGGGATGCCCAATCAGGTCAGAAGCGCTTGTCCCTCGCGTTGCCCGCCCGGGCGAGTGCGGTATTGATCGATTCCCGGGCGTAGAGTCGAAAGGTCTGGCGGTTGCTGTCAGCTCCTTCCTCCTGGTCAACGAGACCGTTGGCAATGAGCCATGCCACCTCCCTGCGCACCCGGGAGGAGCTGCGACCAACGACCTGTGCCAGGTCGGCCAGGGAGATGCCCGGTGCCGAGACGATGGCCCGCAGGAGCGCCAACCGGCCTGGGCTCAAGGTCGCCACCTTCTCTGACACGGGATACTGCGCATCCCCGGTGGTCAGTATCCCCCAGGTGGAATCGAAGAGGAGAAGGCGCTGGCGGTCCAGCACATCCTCCGGATCAAAAAGCTTGCGCACCTCCGGCCAGATCGCCACGAAGCGCCTTGCCCCCAGGGCCTCGATGAGCACCGCCGCCGGCATCTGGCCGAACGAGGCCTTCACCACCAGCCGGTGCGCCGCCGGCGCCTGGAGCATAGCCCGGCGCCACTTCTGCTCCGGCCAGGCGCCGCTCCACAGGGCCGCCCGCAGTACCAGGGCCAGGCTGCGCTCAGGCGACGATCCTGTCATGGCATGAGCCTTCGCAGCACATCGTCGAAGAACCTCTTGAGATCCAAGGCCGCCACCCTTTCATAGGGAGGAAGAACCTCCAGCATGTCGCATTCGTCGATCAGGTCCATCCATGGGATGGCAGCCAGATTCTGGCGAAAGATATCCACCGGAAACCCTGTCCCCGCCTGGCTGATCTCTGCGACGAACCGGTCAATCGGCTTCCAGTGACGGTCAAGAGCAAAAAGATCGAAAAGATCCCGGGCCGTCTGTCTCTGCCCTTGGCCAAGGATGCGGCCGGCGGCGCTCATCACCGTGCCGGTGCCGGTTACGGTTCTGAGCTTCCGGTGATAGCGTCTCTTTCAGGCCCACATCGAAGGCCTCACCCTGGTCACCAACGATTCCAACATCCGGCGCTACGATCTCCCTGTGCTCTGGGCAGGATGACCGGCCGGGACCGGGCCTTGTCCTTCCCGGGGACAAGCCTGCCGGCGGGAGGGCCAGGCGCCTGCCCGCACCATGAGTGGCGGGCACCGCCCCCCGATCACCGGCCGAGCATGAGCTCCTGGATGCGGACCAGGGTATCGGGGTGGGAGGCGAAGATGCTGTCCCCTGCCCCGGCGTCCGCATCCCCGTTGTCCTTGTCGCTCTCCTCGTCTGGCGGCCGGTGCAGGCCTTTTTCCAGCTTGCGCAGCATGGTGGCGAGCAGGATCGGCGAGCGGCCGGTGGCGATGAGGAGATGGGCGGCGTAGCGGTCGGCCTGCCATTCGAACTCCCGGCTGTAGCCGGCCTGCAGGAGCATGGTGGCGAGCCCGGAGGCCAGGGAGGAGATGTCGCCCAGGTAGGCCCCCACCAGGAAGGAGACCACGGTGCTGCGGATGAGCTGGCGCAGGCTGTGGCGATCCGCGAGATGGCCCAGCTCGTGGGCCAGAACCGCCAGCACCTCCTCGTCATCAGCGGTCAGGGCCACCAGCTGATCCAGGAGCACGATGTCGCCGTTGGGAAAGGCGAAGGCATTGGCGCCGACCTTGGGCGCCGACCGGAAGAGCAGCCGGTAGGAAGGCGCCGCGGGAGCGGCCTGCACCAGACCGGCGAGGCCTTCCCGCAGGGCCTGCTGGCGGCTGGCGGGCAGGCCGGTGGGCTCGAAGAGCCGCTCCTCCAGGACCGCCACCGTCTCCTCGGAGACGGTATTGACCCAGGAGGCCGGCAGGGCCGCTGCCACGGTGTCGGCCAGCCAGGGCAGGCCCCAGAGATAGCCGGCGGCCACCAGCAGCACCACCGCCGCCAGGGCTGCGGCCGCATGCCGCCACCGGCTCTGCCAGTGCACCACGCTGGCATCCCGGTGGCCGAGACTGAGCAGCAGCTCGGCGAGACCGTCCTGGGGCGGAACCTCGCAGCGGCAGCGGTCCGGCAGGGTCAGGATGCGGGGGGCCGCGCCCATGGGCTCCGAGACCCGCACCAGCAGGCAGGGAAGCTCGCGGCTCCAGCCCTCGCCCTCGATGCGCAGCTGGCCGCCGGCCGCCCGCAGCCGCACGGCATGGCGCTGGGAGCTGGCGCCGTCGAAGAAGCTGGCCGCAACCTCCGGATCAGAGGGAGACATCGAAGTCGAAGAGATCCGCCATCTCCTCGCCGACCGCGGTGACCTGGGCGCTCTCGGCGGCCACGAACCGGTCCAGGCTGCCGGTGACGACGACACTGGTCTGGGCCGCCCGGTAATTGGCCAGCCGCATCTGGGCCCAGGGCCAATAGAGGCCCAGGGTGACCAGGGTCGCCAGCCAGTTGGTGACCACAATGCCCACGTAGGGGCCAAGGCGGAGGGAGCTGCTGAACTGATGCTCCCCCAGGCGGGTGTGATTCCAGATATGGTTGGTCGTGGCCACCTGCCAGTACGGCACGGTGCCCAGGATGACCAGAAGGTAGGCCAGGGTCCCCAGGCCGGTAACGATGCCGGCCAGGTACGGGGCATGGGCGCCGCTGGCCCACGGCTTCAGGACCCCGGCCAGGGCGGTCATGCCCGCCACCGCCCCGAAGACCAGGAGAAAGAGGATGCCGAAGATCCGGTAGAAGCCGCCGGTGGACGCCTGGCAGGAGAAACGGCTGGTGCCGAAAGTCAGGTGATCGAGGACGAACTTCTTTTGCCTCCGGATCCAATAGGGCGCCAGCAGCCCGCCGGTCAAGGCTACCAGGAGAGGGAGGCCGACAAAGGTGGTCAGGGCCTGGCGGTAGCGGCCGACGAAGTCGAAACGCAGGCCCCGGTAGCTGGTGTTGACCGCCCGGAAGCGGAAGGTGCGGACGATCATCCAGGGTATGATCGGCGCCAGGACCAAAAGCAGGACCAGATAGACCCGGGGATCGATCCGCTGGGCCACCGACAGGGCCAGGAAGAGCACCGCCGCGATGAGGCGGCCTTTCAGGATGGCGGCCGGCCGGCCGTGGTAATCGAGGGGGCTGCCGTCCAGGAAGGTGTTGCGGTGGAAGTACTGCTCCCGCCGCACCTTGGCCCAGGCGGAATAGATGCCCAGGGTCAGGATGGACAACAGCAGGTTGACGATCCAGATCCGGAAGTACTCGCCCCCCGTGCCCATGAACACAAAGGGATACCGGTGCGGCTCAGCTGCCGCCGCCGGCATTTCCGGAACCGGCGCCGGCGCCGGCGCCGGCACCCCGGCCGCCTGGGGTGAAACCGGGTCTGTCCCGGTGGTGGAACGTCCGTCCATAGGCTCCTCCCTGGGGATGCATCTTTTCCCACCATACGATTTTGACCACCGGAAGGCCAGCCTGATTTCTCCGACTTGCGGGGGAGCGACAGGGGTCAGGCGGTGATCCGGGAGTCCGCGCCTGGGCGCGCTCCGCCGTTGACAACCGCCTTTCCGGCTCGTACCATGCGGCCTGTGTCCATGCCCGCCCCGCCGCCGTCTGGCGGCGCTGGGGCGCCACGCAGCCTCATCGCCGGGAGGAGCCATGCTGGAGGCCTTTCGCATCGTTGCCGAGCGCAAGATCACCGAGGCCATGGAGCGGGGGGAGCTGGTGGTGGAAGGCTGGAAAAACCGGCCTCTGGTCTTCGAGGACGACAGCCACATCCCGCCTGAGCTGCGGATGGCCTTCAAGATCCTCAAGAACGCCGACTGCCTGCCACCCGAGGTGGAGCTGCGGCGGGACATCGCCCGCCTCGAAGAGCTCATCGCCACCACCGAAGACGAGCACACCCGCCTCCGGCAGATGAAAAAGCTCGGCCTTCTCACCCTCAAGCTGAACCTGGCCCGGAAGCGGCCGGTGGAGCTGGAAAAGCAGGAGCACTACTATCCCAAGGTGGTGGAGCGGCTGAGCGTGGCCGTGAAGACGCAGTCTGCCGCCGGCGGCAGGAAGGAGGTGCCATGAGCGGACAAGGGGTGGAGCCGGAAGGCGAGAAGATCCGCAAGGCGGTGCGCTGGATCTGCCAGACCGTGGAAAGCTCGCCGGGCAAGACCCGGCAGGCCATCATCCGGGAGGCGGAGGTCAGGTTCGACCTCACCCCCCTGGAGTGTGAGTTCCTGGACGCCAAGCTGGGCCAGCCCGATCCGGAGACGGGCCAAGGCAACGCTTGAAGGGCGGCGCCATGACCGAGCCGGCCCGAGCCCGGGCCACCTACGACGATCTGTACGCCATTCCCGAGCATGCCAAAGGCGAGATCATCGCCGGCGAGCTGCGTGTCACGCCGCGGCCGTCCCGCCGGCATGTCCGGACCGCAACGGTCATGGGGTACTTCCTGGGACCGACCTATGATCGCGGCGCCGGAGGGCCGGGCGGCTGGATCTTTCTTGACGAGCCCGAGGTTTCCTTCGGTGAGGACATCCTGGTGCCGGATCTGGCCGGCTGGCACCAGGAAAGATTCCCGGTCGAGGAAGGCACAACTGGATTGCCGTGACGCCGGATTGGATCGGTGAAATCCTCTCCCCCGGCAGCATCCGCCTGGATCGGGTCACGAAGACCGGGATCTACGCCCGCCACCAGATTCCCTATCTCTGGCTGATCGATCCCTTGAGCAGAACCCTCGAGATTCTCCAGCTGGATGCAGGCCGCTGGGTCATCATCGGCACCCATGCCGAAGACGACTTGGTGCGCGCCGAGCCGTTTCCTGAGGTGGAGGTCGATCTTTCCACTCTCTGGCTGCCATGAGCCCCCTGCCCTCCTGATCCCTGGCTCCTGGCGGTGCTGCTGTCCGGTGCTGGCACCCAGGCCTGCCACGATGTCCCCCCCGTTGTGCCAGCTCTCTGTTGCTGCTCCCTCATCCAGACAAGGAGGCGGCGACTTCCTGCATGCTGGTCTTCGAAATCCCAGTCTGAACAGCGAAGTCCTGCCAGCGCGCCACAGCGGTCTGAACGGCCTTGATGATCGAGGTGGCCTCCCGTTTCGACACCCCGGCTCTTTCCGGCAGGCGGAATGGCGAGAGGTTCAAGCCGGTGGCCAGGAACCCCGGAGCGTACTCGAAAAAAACTCGGCCGCGCTCCTCGGCCAGCACGCCGACCTGCCGCGATTCTCCTGGGCGGCGGGTATGCCGCACCTCCAGCTTCTTCAAAGGCGGCCTCGCTTCGGCCCAGGCTTCCCGGCCCGCTGCTCCAGTTCCTCGATGCTCCGCGCAGGCGGCGGCTGAAACACCTTGTTGAGCTCCTGCAGGCGGTCCAAGGCGTGGGCAACCTTGAGCACCAGGCCAAGGGAGGCCATTCCTGTGGTTTCGAAACGCTTCAGCGATGCCACCGAAACCCCGGCCCGTCTGGCCAGCGTTTCCCGCGTCCATTCCTTGCGGAGTCGAAGAATGCGTACGCGCTCCCCCATGGCTTTGGCCATCTCGCCGGGGCTGACCAGGGTGAGCAGAACCGTATTCATGCCGGGAGGCATACCACGCCGAAAG
>JBFMBH010000116.1 GCA_040755095.1 Thermodesulfobacteriota bacterium | reverse complement strand
GCTCGTCGAGCTTCGGCGCGCCGGCGGTCTCCTTGTCCACCAGGCCGGCGGCGGTGCAGGCCATGCGCGCCTGCTGCAGGGCGGCCAGGAGCCGGTTCTCCTCGCCAGGGGTCAGCCGCCGCTTCTTGGCGATGTTGGCCATGCTGCCGGCGACGTTCATCGCCGCCGCGTGCAGCTCCTGCTGCTTGGGCGTCATGGCCACGTCGAGCCGTTGCACGATCCGATCCGGCAGCTGGTCCCGCACCAGCCGCCGGTCCCGGCGCAGCATCACCGGCGCCAGCCGCTGGCGCAGCACCGACAGATTCCGGTAGCCCAGCACCTTGCCCTTCTCGTCGGTGACATGGAAGTCCACCATGTAGCGCCAAAGGGGCCCCAGCACCCGGGGATCCACCACCTGCATGAGGCTGTAGAGATCCTCCAGCCGGTTCTCCAGGGGCGTGCCCGAGAGGACAAAGGCGTAGCGGCTGGGGATGAGCTTCACGGCGTTGGCGATCTTGGTGCGCCAGTTCTTGATCCGCTGCGCCTCGTCCAGGATGACGAGATCCGGACGCAACGTCTCGTTGATCACCGACAGATCCCGGAGCACCAGCTCGTAGTTGGCCAGGAAGAAGGCCGCCTGCCGCCGGTACTGCACGCCCCGCTCCGGTGCCGGGCCCTCGATGACCTGCACGCCAAGACCAGTGAAGCGGCCGATCTCCCGGGCCCACTGCTGCTTGAGGGAGGCCGGGCAGATGATGAGGATCCGCCGCACCCCTTCCTGGTCGTGGAGCCAGACCGCAGCGCTGATGGCCTGCAGGGTCTTGCCCAGCCCCATGTCGTCGGCCAGGAGCGCCCGGCCGGTACCGGCCAGGAAGGCTACGCCCTCCATCTGGTACGGATAGAGCCGGGCGTTGACGCCCGGGAGGCGGCCACCCGTGGCGGCGATCTGGCGGCGGATCTCCCCGGCCCGCAGCCGGTGGGCAGCCGCGGCCGCCAGCTGCTGGGCATAGCCCACCGCATCCTCGCCCACATGGACATCCGGCCGGTCGTCCAGGATCTCCACCAGCCGGAAGAAGTCCTCGGGCAGCCGGCCCGTGAACAGGCCCTCGGCGTCGAAAAAGTCGTCGAGCAGGGCGGTCAGATCAGAAGACAGCTGCCGGGCGCGATGGAGGCGCAGCCGGGGCGCGGCGGCCACGTCCCAGGCCAGATAGATGTAGGGGAACGGGGCGGGCTCGGCCAGGAGCTGCTGGTAGTCGGGGTGTTTCGCAATCCGGTGCAGCACCGCCTCGATATGCTTGCAGGTGCCCAGCTGGTTGTTGGCAAAGTCCGGGCAGGTGCAGAAGTTGGCCCGACGATGGAGGCTGCGGATGGCCACCCGGTACTGGCGGGGGAAATGGGTGGTGGCGGCGGTGGAGCCGGCACGCCAGGTCCCGAACCAGGGCTCGCCGCTGGTGGGCTCCACCCGGACCTCGGTCCGGCCACGCTTGATCCGCTCCTGGATGGCGGAATCCGCCGCCGACAGGAGCTGGTCGGTCTGGCCCTTCTGGTCCGCATAGGCCAAAAGGGTCGCCACCTGATGGGGGCAGGCGGTCTCCAGGTCCTGCTGGCAGGCGCAGGCCATCTCCAGCCGGCCCTCCACATCCAGGACCATCTCCACCTGGAGGGGGAATTCCTGGCCATCGTCGTCCACCTCGGCCCAAAGCCGTTCGCCGTCCTGGTCGATGGCCAGCACCCGATGCTCCTTGAAGGCGCGCAGCCCCAGGCCAATGACCTGCTCGGCAGCAATGGCCTGCAGGCCGTCCCGGTCGAAGAAGAAGGGGTCATCGTTGGCTGGGGTGATGCAGCAAGCCATGGCTGGGCTCCTGGATCCTGGGATGACGATGGGCCGGCCCCTGGGCGGCCGGGGTCTGTCTCGGCTCGCTCTTTACATCCTGGGATCGCCACGGGTCAAGGGAAATGAAGAACTGGGCCAGACCGGGTGTATGGCGAAGGCCGGCGAGCCCTGGGGCAGCACCAGCCGCATCACCGTGCCGGCCCCGGGGGCGCTGTCCACCTCCACCCAGCCATGGCCTCACCCCGCCGCCGGTCCCCAGTTAGCGCACCAGCTCCAGCCACTTCCAGGTCCTGGCAGCCTCGGTGGGCAGCCCCGCCCCAACCCGACGGCGAACTTGGTGGCAAGGGCCGCCTCATTCAACCCGCACCGCCTCGCCAAGGCCAAGCTCCTGCAAAACCTGACGCAGCTCGCTGGCAAGCCCGCTCACAGCGTCGGCCGGGATCGTCACCGATGGCGGCCACGAGCCGGGATTCGCCGAGCTGGCCGAGCACGACACTCCGGAAACCGGGCTCGCCAAGGGGGGCCGACCCCAGGGTGATCAGCGGTTCGGTACGTGCCTTGCGGAAGGCATCCTGGGCGGCAAGGGAGATCCACTGCGCCAGCATGGCCAATGTGCCGCGGGTCTGCTGGAATTGCGGCAGCGACTGCCACTTGCGCTGGAACACCGAAAGCGTCGCCGGATGGAACGGGTAGCAGGCCTCGAAACGCAGCTGAGAGCGTCGTCAGCGTGTGTGTCTTTCCGCCGCCGAACTGGGTGATGAGGGTCAAAACCGGCGCCGTGTTGTCGGTGCGGCCGGCAAGACGCCTGAGCACCATGCCGGCATGCTCCCGTGGAGAAGGTGGTGCAGTTGCCGTCGATGGCGACAATGACCAGGTCCGGGGTCGAGGAAAGATCGACGGATCTCTCGACAAGTGTCTGGTAGAGCCGGAACTCCTCGATGGCTCTGCCATGGCCGCCTCGTGCGGACCGTACGTGCACCACGGCCGCGACCCCTTCCTCTTTTGCGATCCGCTGGAGGAGTGGTCCAAGGAGCGCCTCGTGGCCGCGCTCCTCGACGAACAGGTCGACGACGACAGGCTCACTCATCGAGTGAGTCCCCGCAAGAGCAGGCTCTCGAAGAGCCCATCCTCGGTGCCGGCGGTCAGGGCCGCTGCGATCTCCTGGTTCTGGAAGAGCGGTCCCGAGACGTCAAAGGGCTGCACGATCGTCGTGGCACCGTCCCGCCGCACGTTGAACAGGCCGATGTCCGATGGCCGACGGCCGGCGCCTCTCAGCATCGCATCGCAGAACAGCGGCGAGTGGGTGGTGACGACGACCTGGCGGCCCTGCTCCAGCGCCAGGGAGAGGAGAAGCTGGGCGATGAGCTCCAGACGGCGGGGGTGCACGCCGTTTTCCGGTTCCTCGAAGGCCAGAAGCGAGCCTCCCCAGGGATTCACCGCGATGGCGCACAGGGCCAGCACCCGCAGGGTGCCCTCCGAGACGATGCGCGAGGGGTAGTCAACGCCGGCCTGACGGATGAGGATGTCGAGGGTGCCCCGGCGCTTGTCGAGGTCGACGGGCAGGTCTTCCACGCTGGGGACGATGGCGCGCAGGGTGCGGACCACCGCGGCGAAGTGCTTCCCCTGCTCCGCCCGCAGCCGATAGAGAAAAGGCGCGATGTCGCCGCCGAGCACGCCAATGTCCCGGACATCGGCAGGGGATCTCTCGGCACGCATGGCAACGCGAGGGTCCAGGTAGTAGATCCGCCACGCCGTAAGCTCCTGCCGCACCCGATCCAGGGCCCGGTACTCCAGGCCGCCGAGTCGCGGGTCGGAGAGAATGGTGTGGGGCAGCCCCAGGGGCTCGTGGCGGGGATGCGCCGGCTTGCTCTTGCGCCGGATGCGCAGCTCCCCATCAACCCTCTCGACCTGGGGCCTGTTCTTGGGCTCGCCGCGCACGCCCAGTTGCGCCAGGTACTCATCGGCGACCGTGAGCTTGCCGGATGCGGGCTCGATCCGGACCGTGATCCGGTAGCGGTAGAAGTCCCTGCCAACGCCGAGATCAGCGTCGAGGCTGAAGCTGGCCTCGGGCGCGCCAAGCAGTTCCTGGAGCCCGCCAACACCAAACGAAAAGCTTTCGATCTGACGCCCCCGGATGGGATCACCCAGGGCGTCGGCGAGGGTGCGCTCGGTCCCGATCCGGGAAAGCGCCTGGATGGCGTCGAGGAGGTTGCTCTTGCCGGTGGCGTTGGGGCCGAACAGCACCGCCAGGCGCGGCAGCTCGACGCCGACGTCCACCAGGGACTTGAATCCCCGCACGGTCAAATTCTTCAGCACAAGGAACCCCCCTTCAGCGCTCACCGTCTACCGGCTCGGTCAGATCCTCACCGGGTGGCAGGGCGACGGCATCGGGACATTCCTCGACCACCATCCCGTCGCGCCAGATTACGAGCGGCACTTTGAGCTGCCGATGCCGGATGATGATCCGGCGGTGCGCGGCGACCATCGCCCGATCAATGGCCTTGCCGTCGCGAAGGATTGCACTGGCATCGCGGGTGCCGTCCTCCTTCATACCGTCCCCTCAATGCGTTGGCAGAGCATCTTCCGCTTGGTCTCGTCGACGACCACCACACATTGCGGGCGTTGCCGATGACTCATCGCGGCACCGCCAGCAGCATGGCGTCCAGCAGGCGTTTCTCCTCGCTGCCCCGGGGGTAGAGGGCGGAAAGGGCATTGGCAAGGCGCAAGAAGTCCGGTCCGCGATCCTGTTCGGTCTTGATGAGTGCCCGCCACGCGTTGGTGCGTCCGCCCGCCTGGAGCAGCATGGCCGCATGCACCCGGTCGAGGGTGGTGGCCTCACGGGCGGTGGCGAGGCGGTCGGCGGCGACAGGGATGGCGGCGACGACGACGCGGCGACCACGGGCAGGGCGGACATGCGGCGCCGTCTCCTGCTCCGGGAAGAGCAGGGCTGGCGTGGCACGGACAGCGGCTGTGGCAGGCTGTTCCAGGCGCGCAGCAACGGCGCTGGGGCCATCCTGGCCAAAGAGCTGGCGCGCGCGCTCCGCCACCGGCAACAGCAGCACCACTCCCTTGTTGTTTTTGCCTTTAATTGCAATTCACTGGCCTTTTTTTGCCAGAATCCGCCACCGGTGAGCGGATCGACTTCTCCCGTGCTGCATGCCGGCTGACCTCGGCAATGGGGAAGTCCACCTCGGCAAGACGCTTGCACTCCTTGGGGATCATGGGGCGGCCTCCACCAGCCTGCGCAAACAACGGATGGTCCGGGCCAGGCTGTCGGCCCTCTTCGCGGCGACGTCGGGACGCCAATGGCCGCTGATGAATTCGATCAAACGGGAGGGATACGCCGGGCCGACCGAACGGCCGCTGCCTTGGCGGGGTACCATGTCCTCGCGGATGGCCTTGCGGCGCGAGGTTCGCGCCAGGTTGACCATGGTGGACTTCGGATCGTCGAGGACTTCCGGCTGACCGGGGATTCTCTTGCGCGCCACGCCAAGAAACGCCGCCAGGGCCTCCTGGTCGGCCAGGAGCCATGCCTCCACCGCACGGACGGCGACCCGGAAACACAGCCCAGGTGCTGGTGCCGGCAGCCACGCATCGCAAAGCGGCGGCGCGCAGCCAGCCTCGCGGTCGAGATCCACGAGAACCAGCCAGGGCGCGTGGTGGGCAGCGTTGTTGTAGCCCCCGACATGTTGTCGCAGATGGGGTTTGCCCTGCTTGCCATGGACGGGTCCCATTTCCGCACCCACGTGGGTGATGAGCCTGCCGGCGACGGCTTCGTCCGTGGGGCCCTCGACTGCCGCAGTGACAATGGGTGCCATGTTATCGCTCGCCGAACAGGGTCAGTTGCGCTGCCTGTTGCGGTCGGGTGTGGGGGATCACGGCATCAGCCAGGGACAGCCCGCCTTCCAGAAGATGGCCAATTTCCCGGTGGGAGCCGGCGGCCGATACCTGGGTGCCCTCGCGGGTTGGCGCAAGCAGCAACACCTCGTCGAGCCCGATGCCCTCGTCGCGCAACAGATCCGGCGAATGGGTGCTCAGGAAGACCTGCCGCCCGGTTCGTCGTTGCACCCGCGCCAGTATCTGCGGCAGCAGGCGCACGATCTCGGGATGGAGCGACAGCTCGGGCTCTTCCAGGAGCAGCGGGCCCTCCTTGTCCAGCGCCGCCCAGAGCAGCCCCAGCAGGCGGAGCGTGCCATCGGAGAACTGCTCCTCGGTCTGCCAGGCGCCCTGGGGCCGCCAGTGCTGATACTTGCCGCGCAGGTGCGGCACGCCACGACCATCCCGCCAGAGATCGATCGCCTCAAGCTGCGGCACCGCCACCCGCAGGGCTTCCTGTATCCGTCTGAGGCGCGCATCTTGCGTCTTCGCCGGCGTCTTCGCCACTTGTTCCAGGAAGTCGCCGCCAAAAGGATCGTTGGTTCGCCCCAGGGAGCGGTCCGGTTCGCGGACCAGCTGGGGCACGATGTGCAGGTAGCGGATGGAGCCGAAGAAGGTCGCCAGCTCGCGGAACTCCTTGTTGGCGTTCACCTGTTCCAGATGCGTCTGGGTCAACTGCTCCGGATCAGCCCTGTCCGGTTCTCCCGGACGATCGAGGAGCATCTCCTGGTTGCGGCGCACCTTCTCCTTGCGCACCAGCGGCCGCCGCTGATTGTCCTGATGGAAGGCCAGCTCGTAGTCCCACGTTGCCGCGTCGTCCTCAGTTCCCAGAGTGACGACGATTTCCACGTCGGGATACCGTCTTGCCGCCAGGCACCGGATTGCGGAAATGCCCGCGCGCCGTTTGACCGCCTCCTGGAACCCGCCGCCGGTGGACGCGAGATCCCTGAGGAACCGGAAGGCATCAAGGAAGTTCGACTTGCCGGAGGCATTGGGCCCGACCAGGAACAGACGGTCGTGGATCGTAGCGTCCGCCTGGGCGAAGTTCTTCCAGTTTTTGAGAGAGATCTTCCGGATCTTCATTCCCTGTCCCCGTATGGTGGCGCGTCCCTGCCCACCTGCACCGGCTTCTTCTTGTGCGTCCGCCGAGCAGTCGCTGTGGATTGGATAACTCCGTTTGGGGGGGGCGGCGGTTATGGCGTTTTTTTGGGCGCGCCCATATCCGTTATGGGCGCGCCCATATTTTGGGACGCCAAGACATAAAACCCACCCTTCAATTTTCCTCGTGCCAGAAGCACACCCCTCTCCACCAGGCGGGTCAGGAGTCGCTTGGCCTGATCCGGAGACAGCTGACACAGTTCCGCTGTTTCGCGCCAGGTAATCCGCCCATGTCTCGTGACATGCTGGAGCACTATCTGCGCCGTGAGATCTTGTGCCAGGCCAGGCCCGTGGACAGAGGCCGGCTGCTCGCCGAGCCGGCGCCAAGTCGCGGCCGACAGGTGCCACGTCCGTCCCGTACGATCACCTCGCGCTTCGACCAGGCCCCTCTCCACCAGCTGTTGGAGCCGGGCCTGCGCCTCCGCCTCGCCTTTCTGGATCACAGCCGCGGCGTCGGCAATTGTCGTGCGCTGGTCGAGCCACAGGTGATGCAGGAGCAGCAGACTGTCGAGGCCGAGCGGCCGCTCGGCCAGACCTTCCTCGGCCACCAGTCGGACGAAGGCCAGGTTCGCCTTGCCGCCGGGAAGCACGAGCACGACACCGCTTTCGTTGCCACGACTATAGTCCGGCGCGGGTCGGCCATTCCGAAGCTCTTCGTAGAAGATGGTGTCGATGCCCCGGGCCGTGCGCTCGACGATGCCGGCGCGCTTGAAAGCGTCTGCCAGCAACGGGTTGCGCGGCCTGGGCTGGGTGACCAGCAGGTTGTCGAGGCGAACGCCGGCGGGAAAGCCGCCGGGACTGGCGATCTCGATCCGGTCGTTGTGCCACTGCACATGCACCGCGCCCAGCCGGGTGTAGTCCCGGTGGATCAAGGCATTGGCGACGCCCTCCCGGAACGCGCCTGGTGGGTGGTCCGGCACGCCGACGCGCAGCATACCGACCAGGATCTCTTCTTCCCGGTTACGCGCCCGGAAACGGGCCAACAACTCGTCCACCACCCGCAAGAGCGGCCAACGGAAGAAGTCGTTCACCTCCACCCGCTGCTCCAAAAGCACCTGGAAGGCGACCTCATGGGCCGGCAGGAAGCGCCGCAGGGAATCCTCCCGGCCGAACAGGAGCAGCGCCAGGACCCGGACCGCCGAGACGGAATGATTCGCCTGCACCGCCCCCAACGCCTTGGCGAGCTCAAGGTCGCCAAGATCCACCAGGGAGTTGTCACCCCGGCCCTGACCCTCGCGGACGAAGCGGCGGAAGCGCTCGAATTCGAGGGGGTCCAGATCCTCCCAGCGGGCTTCCGGAAGGATCAGCGCCGTGTAGTCGAGCAGCCCACGATCGGCCTGCAAGCTCTGCATCTCGTGGAAGTGCATGGGCAAACAGGCCGGCCTGCCATCGCCGATGATGGCCCGCCGCAGATACTTGCCCTCGGTGGTGCCTACCGGGGATCGAACGAATGGCACCTCGATCGCGTCGTCTTCCAGGGCGTCGCGGATCTCCTGGAGCTTCTCCAGCAGCCGCTGGAGAACCTTGCCCTCGATGGTGTTGCTGGCCACGAAGTTGAAGATCAGGCAGTCCTTGCGCTGGCCGTAGCGGTGGATGCGGCCCATCCGCTGTTCCAGGCGGTTGGGATTCCACGGGATGTCGTAGTTGAAAAGGACGTGACAGATCTGGAGGTTGATGCCCTCGCCCGCGGCCTCGGTGGCCACCAGCACCTGGATGGCCCCCTCCTTGAACTGCTGCTCGGCGTGGAGGCGGGTGCCGGGCTCGTCCCGGGAGCCGGACTTCATGCCGCCATGGATGAAGCCGACGCGGAACCCCCACAGCTTCAGGCGAGCAACGAGGTACTCAAGGGTGTCCTTGAACTCGGTGAAGAGAAGCAAGCGTTGCTGGGGGTGGTCGAAGAAGCCTTCCTTCTGGAGAAGAGCCTTGAGTTGGGACAGTTTGGCCTCAACACCCGACTCCTCGACCACCCGGGCCTGACCGGCGAGGCGCCGCAATTCCTGGATTTCCTGGCGCACCTGCATGTAGTCGTACACAGCCTCGAGCTGGTGGGGCAGCGGATCAACGCGGGAGATGGAGAGTCCGAAATACGGGTCGAACTCGTAGGCGATGCCGAGGGCATACGCCTGGAGGCCAAGGCGGAGGAGGCGGCCGTCGCCATCGAAGGAAGGGCCGGCAAGAACAATGGTCAGTCGCTCGAGATCAGCGCTGGTCAGGGTGACCTTGCGGAAGCGCTCGGACTCCACTCCCACCAGGCCGACGATCCAACTCGCCGGGCCGTTCGGTTGCACGGTTTCGACCCGCATGGATTCGTTGAACAGGGGCCCGGTCAGCACCTGGCCAGGCTCAAGCGTGGTGGACTCTTCCATCATGGTCCGTTTCTCGTCATCGACAAGCCCAGCAGGAGTGCATCAGTGCAGTGCCGGAACCATGCTAATCAGGCCATCAGAGGCCTGTCAACGAAAACGGCCCGGAATTCCCGTGGGTTGGACGAGACGGGCGAGGAAACGGCGGCGGAGGGAATAATCATCCCGGTCCCTGCCCCGGTGAATGGGCGTCGTCCTCGGCCAGGGCGCGCCGCAGGGCCTGGCGGAAGGCGGCGGCATGGACGTCGCCGGCGTAGTGCAGGGGGCTCTTGCCGGAGATGGGATCGAAGCGGCTGGGATCGGCGTGACACCGGTACTGGACCTCCCGGCCGATGGCGGTCTGGACTTCGGCGTGGGGGCGGCCGATGAGGCGGGGCAGCACCAGCCAGGTCGCGCCGCAGGGGGCGCCCCGGAGGACGGTGAGGTTCGCCACCCGCTCGCCTTCCAGAGCCACCGCCAGCTCGGGCAGCCCGAACTGCTCACCATAGGCCCCCAGGCCCGGGAGGCGGCCGAGGCCGCATCAGGTGAAGGGGGTGATGGCACCGGCGGTCCGCTTGCCGGAGGCGACCACCGGGATGCGGCGTTTCTGGCCGAGGGCGGACAGGTGCTCGGACAGGTCGGGATGGCGCAGGAAATCGAGAACGAGGTCGGCCTGCCAGTCCTCGGGCAGGAAGGCGGCGGGGTCGTCGATGAAGGACGGCAGCGGGCCGCTGACGGAAAAAACGTGACCGATGGCGAGATTGCGGCCGAAACGGCGGATGCCCTCGATCTTGCGCTGGCCGGAGCCATTCTCTTCGAAGACGGCCAGGATGAAGGGGCTTGCCGCGCCG
Organism: Thermodesulfobacteriota bacterium; assembly: GCA_040755095.1. Lineage (NCBI taxonomy): Bacteria > Pseudomonadati > Thermodesulfobacteriota > Thermodesulfobacteriota bacterium. Next base: position 5,364 of record JBFMBH010000116.1, on the reverse strand, counting down.
GCGGCGGCGCATGCACTGGTCATGGCCACAGCGCTCACCGGCGGCAGAACAGGTTGTACTTGAGGATGACATAGATGGCCCGGACGCCGTCCCGCCAGCCGATCTTCTTGCCCTCCCGGTAGGTCCGGCCGTGGTAGGCGATCCCCACCTCGTAGATCCGCCAGCGCTTTCCGGCCACCTTGGCGGTGATCTCCGGCTCGATGCCGAAGCGCTCCTCCTCCAGGGTGAGGGATTCCAGGACCTCCCGCCGGAACATCTTGTAGCAGGTTTCCATGTCGGTGAGATTGATGTTGGTGAACATGTTGGACAGGATGGTCAGAAAACGGTTGCCCACCATGTGCCAGAAGTAGACCACCCGGTGCGGTGCGCCGCCCATGAACCGGGAGCCGTAGACCACATCCGCCCGGCCCTCGGCGATGGGAGCCAGCATCTTGGGATACTCCTGGGGGTCGTACTCCAGGTCGGCGTCCTGGACCACCACCACGTCCCCGGTCACCCGTTCGAAGCCGGTGCGCAAGGCGGCGCCTTTGCCGCGGTTGACCGGATGGAAGATCACCCGCAGCCGCGAGTCGACGATGGTCTGCAGATGCTGCCGGGTGCCGTCGGTGGAGCAGTCGTCCACCACGATGATCTCATGGACGGGAACCGGTGCGGCATGGACTGCCGCCAGCACCGCGTCGATGGTCCGGATCTCGTTGTACACCGGCATGACCACCGACAGCCGGGGTTGGGGGATCGGCCCGCCGGACGCGCCGGGGGAAGAAGCAGGCTTCATGGCGTGCTCGCCTCCCCTGCCAGCTCCTGGGCGATCAGGGCGACCTGGGGATCGGGGTCAGCGGTCAGGCGGGCCACGGCGGCCAGAGCCAACGGGCCACCGATGATGCCCAGGACGGTTGCGGCCTCACCTCGGAGAAAAGGATCCTCCTCGGCGAGGAGGGGGATAAGGGCCGGGACCGCCTGTGCCGCCTCCGCTGGCCGCGCCGCCACCAGCTCCTCAAAAAGCACCGCCACCCCCAGCCGCACCATGTAGCGCTGATCCCGGATGAGATCCCCGACCAGGAGGTGCAGGGCCGGATCCTCCTTGAACATGGCGACCACGTTCTCCACGTGGCCCATCTCGAGAACATCGGCGATCACCCTGACAAGCTCCGCCTGGCTGATGGCATCGGTCACGAATCGGGTCCTCCCCCTGGGCACGCCCCCCTCGTGTGCCGAGGGAGAAGCGGCCTCGCTGTTGAAAGCCGGTGGCATCCGGGTATTATAAAGCCGGCTGAGCCGGTTGTGCAAAGCCGCCCACCCCCCATGTATGCAGAATTCTTCCACCTGAAGGAACCGCCCTTCTCCATCACCCCAGACCCCCGCTTCTTGTACATGAGCGAGCGGCACCGGGAGGCCTTCGCCCATCTGCTCTACGGGGTGGAGAATCAGGGCGGCTTCGTCCTGCTCACCGGCGAGGTGGGCACCGGCAAGACCACCGTCTGCCGCTGCCTGCTGGAACAGCTGCCGCCGGGCACCGAGGTGGCCCTGATCCTCAACCCCCGGGTCAGCGCCCACGAGCTTCTGGCCAGCATCTGCGACGAGCTGCGGATCTCCTATCCCAGGGAGACCACCAGTGTCAAGGTGCTGGTGGATGCCCTCAACAGCTTTCTCTTGGCGGCTCATGCCCAGCAGCGCACGGTGGCGCTGGTCATCGACGAGGCCCAGAACCTGACGCCCGAGGTCCTGGAGCAGGTCCGGCTGCTCACCAACCTGGAGACCCCGACCCATAAGCTGCTCCAGATCATCATGCTGGGTCAGCCGGAGCTCCTGGAGATCCTGAGCCAGCCCGGCCTGCGCCAGCTGGCCCAGCGGATCACCGCCCGTTACCACCTGGGGCCCTTGAGCCGGGAAGAGACGGCGGCCTATGTCCGCCATCGACTGGCGGTGGCCGGCACCCAGCAACAGCTCTTTCCCGCCAGGGTGCTTGCCGGCCTCCATATTTTGAGCGGCGGCACGCCGCGGGTCATCAACGCCCTGTGTGACCGGGCCCTTCTGGGCGCCTATGCCCAGGGCAAGCCGGTGGTGGAGGGGCGGATCCTGCAGCAGGCGGCCCGGGAGGTGCTGGGCAGGCCGGCCCGGCCTCGCCGAGCCCGCCCCGCATTTCTGGCGGCCGGGACGGCGGCGGCCGTTCTCGCCTTGGCGGTTGCCGGCTGGCGCCTGCAGGCGGTGCCTGACTTGGCCGCACGCTTGGTGGATCCAGCCCCTGATCTGGCGGCGGTCGCCACCACCTTGACCTCCCCCCCGGCCGTGGCCTCCCCTGAGGAAGCCCCAGGGACCGGGCAGTCTGCAGCCGGCGCCGCCGAGGTTCCGCCCGCTGAGTCCACGGATCTGGCGTGGACCGGGGACGAGACCGCGGCCCTGGGTCTCGACCAGGCCTTCGCGGCCCTGTTCAGCCTCTGGGGTCTGGACTATGATCCGAAGGGTCCCGCCCCCTGCCGGCAGGCCGAGGCCTTGGGCCTGGCCTGCCTGGTACGCCAGGGACGGTTGTCTGACCTTGCCCAGTTGGATCGACCGGCGGTGCTCTGGCTGATTGGCGACGATGGCGCGCCGTTGTTCACCACCCTGGCGGTCCTGGATGGCGAAGAGGCCAGGGTGTCCTTTGGCGGCGCGTGGCAAGCGCTGCCCAGCCAGGACCTGCTGCGGCGCTGGTCCGGCTCCTACACCGTGCTCTGGCAGCCGCCGCCCGACTATCAGGATTCCATACGGCCAGGGCATCAGGGAACCGATGTGGCCTGGCTGGACAGGCGACTGGCCCAGTTGTTTCAGCGCCCGCCCCGGTCTGGCCAGATCCAGACCTACGATGAGGAGCTGGCCGCCCAGGTGCGGCGCTTCCAGGAGCAGCAGGGCCTGGTGGCGGACGGCATCGCGGGCGTCCAGACCATCATCCGCCTGGAAGGCGCGTTGAGTGGCCAGGGCCCCTTTCTGCGGCCACGACGGGAGTAGCGGCCATGTCGTACATTCTGGAGGCCCTCAAGAAGTCGGACCAGGAGAGACGGCGCGGACAGGTGCCCGACCTGCGCACGGTCCAGGGATCCCTGTCGACGCCGGCCCCGCAGCGCTCCCGATGGGTGCTGGTCGCCGCAGGCCTTGTTCTGCTCTTTGGGGGCAACGTCCTGGTCGTCTGGTGGCTCCGGCCGTGGGCAATCGTCGAGCCGGCGGCCGAGGGCGTCAGCACGGGACCGCCGGTCGCGATGGAACCGCCCCGGTTGGCGGCGACTTCGCCACTGTACACGCCGGCGCCGGCAGCCGGACGGACGGTGCCCGACAAGTCGCTGGCCACCCCGCCGGTTGAGCCCGCTGCGCCCTTGGCCTTCATTTCTGAACCGGTCGTCGCTGCCCCGCTGGCTGCAGCCGAGCCGATCTTCCATCCTGTGGGGCCTGCCGGTCCGGAGGGAGGGGCTGCCCCGGCCGCGGAGCCGCCAGCGGTGGTCGACGCCACGGCCCCTGGCCCGACAATCCAATCCTTCCCTGACGAGGAGGTCCTTGCCGCCCAGGAAGCGGATACCGGGATCGCCGACGACACCTTCATGCCAGAGCCCGCGGACGCGATGGAGGAGGAGGAGGAGGAGGAAGGCCTCTGGGCCGCTGCCGGGGATGGTGCCGGGGCCGGCGCGCTCGAGGCGCCGATCGCCCCACCGGCCCCTGCAAGCGCGGCCAGAACGCCGCCCGCCGCCGCCGGCGCCGCCCACGACGGGGGGGGGCCGGCGGCTGCCGGGGCGGAGGTCGAGCCCATGGACATCCGGCAGCTCCCCCTGTCGGTCCGCCACGAGTTGCCGGACATCGCCATTGCCCTGCACCGGTATTCCCGGGACGCGGCCAGCCGGCTGGTCAGCATCAACGGCCGGGTGCTGCGCCCGGGCGACCAGGTGCGAGAAGGCCTGCTTCTGGAGGCCATCACCCCCAGCGGCGTGGTCCTGAGCTTCCAAGGCTACCGCTTCCACAAGCGAGTGCTCTGACCGGCGGCACAGGTCCGCAGCCCGCACAACCAGAGGAAACTGGTTTCAGGAAACAAGGGATGACCCTGCCACGGCTCCACAAGAACATGGTTGCCGGCCTGGGCCTTCTGATCATGGCCCTGGCCATGGCTCTGGTCTTGACGGTGATCGGCAGCCGGCTGCACATCAGCTCCACCGGGGCCTCCGGCTGCCTGTGCGAGGCCCAGGGGGAGCCCTGTGTCTGCTCGCACATGCTGGCGAATCTGCCGCCGGAGATCATCTTCGGCTATGCGCTCATAGCCGGCATGCTCCTTTTGGCCGGCTATCTGGTCCGCAGCGAGATTCGGTCCGGCCAGGGGCCTGCTGCCGGGGAGCCGCGGCCCGTGGCCGAGACAGCGGACGGCTTCTTGCCCTCCCACCCGCCCGCCGCGGATGCCGGTGCAGCCCCTGCCGCCCGGCCAGCAGCCAAGGCTTCGGACCAGCCGACTCTGGACGAGGAGCGCCTGCTCGCCATGGTCACCGCCCACGGCGGGGCCATCCTGCAAGGGGAGCTCGTGGCCGAGTCCGGCCTGCACAAGGTCAAGGTCACTCGGCTCCTCCATCGCTTGGAGGAGCGCGGCCTTCTGGTCCGCCAGCGCCGGGGCCTCACCAACCTGGTGCTCGCCTCGCCCGAGCCCGCCACCCCCCCCTCCCCCGATCCTGCCGCCCTGCCGGACTCCACCACCGCGCCCCAAGGCTGACCTCGCCGGGGTGCCGGCACAGCTCTCCCCTGCCTAATCCCGACGTTTTTCCTTCCGCCCGTATTTTCTAGTTGACCCAGGGAACTGGTCGTGTTACTAATGCCATCGTTTCAATTGAAACGAATTTCTGAAATGAGGCGCCGAGCCGCAACCGCGGCCGGACCGCCACCGAGCGACGAATGGTCCTGGCTTGAACTGTCCTCCCCGAACAGGATCCAGTGCCATTCAGGCCTGAGCCCCACCCCGGCCGGCATCCCCGGGGTGGGGCTCAGGTGTCGAAGGCACGGCGCCGCCCGAGCTGCCACCTCCCCCGCACGGGACTTCTGAGGTCCCTGCTTTCATCAATCTGCAACAGGACGTTAAGGAGAGTGAACGATGGACGTATCGAGAAGAGACCTGCTTATCGGGACTGGGAAGTGCGCAATGGGCGCTGCGGCCGTGGCCTCTCTTGGCAGCGTTGGCGCGGGCCTGTTCTCCAGGGCCGAGGCTGCTGAGGCTGCTCCGGCCCTGCCCTGGCCGTACGAGAAGATCGATCCCCAGGAGGCCGGTAAGATCGCCTTCGACGGCTGGTACAAGGCCTTCTGCTCGTACGGCGTGGCGAGTGGTATCCTGATCCCCCTGCAGAAGAAGATCGGCGCCCCCTACACCAA
>JBFMBH010000115.1 GCA_040755095.1 Thermodesulfobacteriota bacterium | reverse complement strand
GGCTCAGAATGGTTTGCGCCTCCAGGAAGCGCTTCACCGACTCGAACTGGTCCTCGGACAGGCCCAGAGAGCGCTTCAGGCTGTCAAGACCGAGTCGAATCGACTCCAGGGCGAGCTGCCGTTCCCGTTCGTTCATCTCCTCTTCTCCCGTCTCCTGGCTGACCGGCGGCTTCTCGGCCGGCGCTGCTTCCGGAACCGCCGCCGCCATGGTCGCGGTCCGTATCCTCGCTGCCTCGCTGTGGGCCGCGGCGACAATCGCCTCGGCCTCGGCCCGGGCCCGGGCCATGAGCGCCTCGGCCTCGCCGGCCGCCACCGGAGCGGCGGGTGCCGCTGCCGCCACCGTGATCGTCTCCACGGCCGGGGCCGCCGGCTGCACCGGGGCCACCGCCGCCAGGACCGGCCGCGGCAGGAGGCCAGCGCGCTTGGCGATCTCCGGCACCGCGCTCTCCCACTCGATGGCCATGATGTGCACCCCGGCCACCCCTTTGATCTGCCGCACCTCGCTGATGATGTCGACGCAGATGTTGATCCCTTCCTCCTGCTTGTCCTTGGCGCCGGTCATCCGCTGAATGATCTCGTCCGGGACATCCAGGCCGGGCACCGAGGTCTTCATGTACTTGGCCATGCCCACCGACTTGGGCGGCGTCACCCCGGCCAGGATGAAGGCCTTCTCCGGCAGGCCCAGCTCCCGGGCCATCTCCATGAAGCGCCGGAACTTCTCGACGTTGTAGATGATCTGGGTCTGGACAAAGTCGGCGCCGGCGGTGATCTTCTTGCCCAGGCGGGCGGCCCGGAACTCGAAGGGCCCGGCAAAGGGATTGGCGGCGCAGCCCAGAAAAAGCTCTGGCACCGGCCCCTTGATCTCCTCGCCGCATTGGAAGCGCCGGTCGTCCCGCATCCCCTTGACCATGGACAGCATCTGGATGGAGTCCATGTCGAAGACGCCCTTGGCGCCGGGATGGTTGCCGAACCGCTGGTGGTCGCCGGTCAGACAAAGAAGGTTCTTGAGACCCAGGGCGGACGCGCCCAGGATGTCGGACTGCATGCCAATCCGGTTGCGATCCCGACAGGTCATCTGGATCACCGGCTCGACCCCCTCGGCCTGGGCCAGAAGCCCGGCGCCGATGCTGGAGATGCGGACGATGGCCGTCTGGCAGTCGGTGATGTTGGCGGCGTCGACCGCGCCGGCGAGGATCCGGGCCTTTTTGCGGACCACCTCCGGATCGGCGTTCTTCGGTGGCCCCAGCTCGCCGGTGACCGCAAAATGCCCTTGCCGGAGGACCTGCTCGAGGTTGCTGCCTGATTTCATCGCGTGCCTTCCCCTTCCCCGAAGTGCCCCATGGGCGCTCTCGCCTGTGCCGCCGCCTCAATCAGGCGGCCGTCACGCCGCCCTTGCAGCCGGCATGGACGCCGCTGGAGAGCTCCCGGCGCATGGCCATGTCGAAGAGCACCCGCTCCTTTTTCTTGTTGATGCCCAGGGCTTCCCGCTTGCTGTCGATGTGGCGGATCATCTTCCGGGCCAGCTCCACCGGGTCTTCCTCGATGTCCCATTTGCCGCCGAAGTCCGCGGCGATGCCCTCCAGAAGATACCTGGAGAAGGACTTGGCGCCGGTGATCGGCAGGCTCTGGAAGACCACGTAGACCCCGGAGCCCACGAAGTACTCGCCGATGGCCACCGCCTTCTCGCTCATCCACAGGGGCGCGGTGCCGGCCACCGGCAGCATGGAAAGATCATCCCCCAGACCGCCCTCGTGCACCATGGCGGTGGCAGCGATGAGCAGCCGGCTGTTGTCGACGCAGGAGCCCATGTGCAAGACCGGCGGCATGCCCACCGTCTCGCAGACCTCGGCCAGGCCCGGCCCCGCATACTGGGCTGCCGCCTCCGGCCGCAGGAAGCCGTTGCGGCCCAGGGCGGTGGCAGCACAACCGGTGGCCAGCACCAGAACGTCGTTGGCGATCAGCTCCTTGGCCACCTTGATGTGGGCATCATCGGAGTACTTGTAGTTGTCGCAGCCGACGATGGCCGCCACCCCCCGGATGCGGCCGTTGACGATATTGTCGTTCAACGGCCGGTAGGAAGCCCGGAAGCGGCCGCCCAGCATATAGTTGATCGTCTCGTGGGAAAAGCCGACCACCACGTCCAGCTTCTGGGTGATGGGGATGTAATGCTTGCCCCGCTTCTTGAAGTTGGCGATGGCATGGGCCAGGATCTTCTTGGCACTGCCCAGGGCGTCGTGCTCGTCGAACTGGATGTGCACCGCCCCGGGCATCTTGGCCCGGTAGTTGGTGGTGATGATGTCGGTGTGGAAGGACTTGGCCACATCGGCCACCGCCTGCATGACGCACTGGACGTCCACCACCATGGCCTCCACCGCGCCGGTGGACAGCACCATCTCCTGCTGCACGAAGCCGGCCGCCACCGGGATGCCCCGGCGCATGAGGATCTCGTTGCCGGTGCAGCAGACGCCGGCCAGGTTGATGCCGGTCGCCCCCTGCTTCCTGGCCATGGCCAGGATCTCCGGATCCTCGGCCGCCATGGCCAGGGACTCGGCCAGGAGCGGCTCATGGCCGTGGACGGTGATGTTGACCTGGTCGGTACGCAGCACCCCCAGATCCACCTTGGCCCGGATGGGCACCGGGGTACCGAACAGGATGTCGGTGATCTCGGTGGAGAGCATGGACGCGCCCCAGCCGTCCGCCAGGGCGCAGCGGGTGCCCTGGAGCATCAGGTTGTGGTACTCCTGATCCACGCCCATGTGGGTGCGGTGCATCAGCTCCACCACCTCCCGATCCACGCCCCGGGGGGTGACCCCCATCTTCTGCCACAGCTCCTGGCGCTTCCTGGGCGCCCTGTTGGTCATCACCTGGGTGCCGGTCTGCTTGCCGAACTCGGCCAGGGCCTTCTCCCCCACCTCCACGGCCAGGGCCTTGAGGTCTTTGCCCCCGGTCTCCACCCCAAAGAGTCCGGCCAGCATGCGCAGCTTGCCAGGATCCTTGATCTCGTACGGGGTCTCGCCGCGGCCTGTGGCGATGAGCCCCAGCACCATCTCCCGGGCGTGGTCCGTGTGGGAGGCGGTGCCCGAGGCGATGGCCCGGCAGAAATTCCGGGCCGCCACCGTGTCGGCGGTGGCGCCGCAGACGCCGATCATGTCCTCGACGCCATCGATGATCTGGCAGGGTCCCATGTTGCAGTTCCGGCAACAGGTGCCGCCGGAGCCGAACAGACAGGCGGCCATGCCCCGAGCCTTGATCCGGTCGTAGGTGGTGCGAACACCCTTGGCCACCCCCTGGCTCAGTATCTCCCGGGTGGAGGCGCAGGTGATCTCAGGACAGGTCTCACAACCTTTGCGCACATTCGCCATGGTCATTCCCTCTCAGGGCCGGCCGGGGCAGACAAAGCCCGGCGCCGTCTCGGTCGTCTTACAGGAGGCCGGCCGCCTGCTTGGCCGCCTGCACGGTATTCTTCATGAGCATGGTGATGGTCATGGGCCCCACCCCGCCCGGCACCGGCGTGATGGCCGAGGCCTTCTCCTTCACCGCCTCGAAATCCACGTCGCCGGCCAGGATCGCCTTGCCGGCCTCGCTCATGCCGATGCGGTTGACGCCGACATCGATCACCGCCACCCCCTCCTTGACCATGCCGGCAGTGACCATCTTCGGCACGCCCACGGCGGCGATGATGATGTCGGCCCGCCGGGTATGGGCCGCCAGGTCCCTGGTGCGGGTATGGCAGATGGTGACCGTGGCGTCACCGGCCGGCCGCTTCTGGAGCATGAGGTTGGCGATGGGCTTGCCCACGATATTGGAGCGGCCGATCACCACCACCTCCGCGCCTTTGGTCTCGACGCCGCTGCGGACCAGAAGCTCCAGAATGCCGTGCGGCGTACACGGAAGGAAGCACTGCTCGCCCAACATCATCTTGCCGACGTTCACCGGATGGAAGCCATCCACGTCCTTGGCCGGATCGATGGCATACAGCACCCGCGCCTCGTTGATCTGCCTGGGCAGCGGCAGCTGCACCAGGATGCCGTTGATCTTCGGGTCGGCGTTGTACCGGGCCACCAGGGTCAGGAGCTCGGCCTCCGAGGTGGAGGCCGGCAGGGTCACCTGCTCGGAATGGATGCCCAGGGCGTGGGCGGTCTTGTTCTTGGCGGTGACGTACGACTGGGAGGCGGGGTCCTCGCCCACCAGGATGGTGACGAGCCCCGGCACAACGTTGTGCTGCGCCTTGAGGTCAGCCACCTCCTTCTCCAGCTCGGCGCGAATGGCCTTGGCGACTTCGTTGCCGCTGATGATCTTGGCGGACATGGTGCTTCTCCTTGGTTGCGTTATTGGGTCATGAGCCGATACAAAATCCGGCACAGCTTCAGTCCACAAGACAGCCCAGTCAGGCCCCATCGGGCGGCCACCGCCCGCCAGTGGGGCCATCAAGCGCCAAGGATCGGAGCCAAGAGGGGAAAGAAGACGGAGCTTCCGGCACCCGCAGCGTCCCCAGACAGGGGCGGCAAACGGCTCTGGATCAAAGACCGGCGGGACAACGGGTGAGGTTTCGCCTTGCGGCGAACCAAACTGAATAGCGGATTCCCGAACCTTTTTCAAGGCCTTTTTCGCGGGCTGGCTGGACGCTACCGCCGGAGCTGCCGGGCGGGTCCTGTGACGCAGGAAGGATGAAGGATGAAGGCAGGAAGGGGGGCAGGATGCGCGGCAGAGGGGCTGGCTGATGGGAACGGCCGCGGCTAGCCGCCGAGCCTGGCCATGATGGCCTCCACCTCCCCGGAGCCGGCCTGGTAGAACTGCTCCTCATCCGGGGCCAGCTCTTTGAGGAGCCGCAAGAACTCACCAGCGTGCTCCTTCTCCTCGTTGGCGATGTCGTAGAGGACCTCCCGGGCGAGCGGGTGGTCGGTTGCCTCGGCCAGCTGCTCATACAGCTGCACCGCCTCGTACTCGGCCGCGATCATGAAGCGGATCGCGCGCACCAGCTCCGCGGCCGTCACCTTCCGTTCACTGGTCAACCCTGAAAAAGCGCTTCCGAACTCCGGCATGGTGCTCTCCTCCTTCGTGTCTGGCTCAAAGGTCTGGGGCGGGGTGCCCTCTCTTCTGCCAAAGGTCGATTCAAGAACGATGCCAAGCGCACCCCAGGCGCGGGCTGGCATGAGCCTTGCTGTTGCACCGAGGCAACCCGACTGCCGAACGGCCAGGGGAGCGCAGCCCGTTCAACCTTGTTTGGAGAGAGCCATGTGTGACATCAAGACAGAGGCGGCCGCCCACAAGAAAGGAGGCTCGGTGCCTTGCCCCAACTGCGGCGGCCAGAAGACAGTCCCGGGGTTTTGCACCTGCAACATGGAGTGGCGCGGCACCCAGGTGGGCGACCAATGGGAGGACTGCAAGTGCGCCCCGGACGTGGAATGCCCCACCTGCCACGGCGCCGGCACCGTCCCCGCCTGAGGTCTGGCCATGAGCACCCTGATCCCCACCTTCCGCAGAAGGAACGGCAAGCCGTCCGCGCCGGTCTTCTGGTGCCGCCCCGAGGCCACCAGCCGGCAAGCCGCGATCAGCCGGCACGAGCTGCGCCAGAAGATCAACGAGACCTATCCGGACATCGGCGCCTGCGGCATCGACGTCGAGGTCGAGCTGGACCAGGACAACCGGGCCTGGGCGGTCAACCTCCGGAAGGATCAGCACGCCTGGACGACCCTCATCGAGATCGATGAGGCCCGGCACTGCATACAGGGCCGGAAGTGCCTCTTTCTGGCGCTGCAGATCAGCGAGTTCAAAAGAAGCCTCGAGCGGCCCGGCGCCCCGCCGGCCACACTCCGGCCCTGAAGCCGTCTTTGCCACCACCGCCAACCTGATGACTTACGGAGGACCGCCATGACCGCTATCCACTGGGAAACCGAGCTTGCGCCTGCCCTGGCGCGCGCCAAGAAGGAAAGAAAGCTCGTCCTGTTGGATTTCTTCAATCCCGGGTGAATCGGCTGCCAACAGATGGATGCGGTTACGTATCCCACGGAGGGCATGGCCGAATTCATCGAGAAACAGGTGGTGCCCGTGCGGCTGGCCCACGATCACCAGCCCCTGGCCGCCGAGATGGGGATCAAGTGGACACCCTCGATCCTCATCCTCGATGCGGGCGGCAAGGAGCACCATCGCACCGTGGGCTTCCTGGGGCCCGACGACCTCAAGGCCTCGGTGCTGCTGGGCGTAGCCAAGGAGCATTTCGACGCCGACCGCTTCCCGGAGGCCCTGGCCGCCCTGGAGACGCTGATCGACGCCTACCCGGACAGCAGCCTCCGGCCCGAGGCCATCTTTCTGCAGGGCGTGAGCCGATACAAGTCCACCCACAGCCCGCAGCCGCTCAAGGCGGCCTACGAGCAGCTGAGCCAGCGCTACCCGGACAGCGAGTGGACGCGGCGGGCCTACCCGTACCGTTTGCTGTGAGCCGGATCCGGCCGGTGGTGACCTGTCGGGCAGGACATGCGTCCTGTCCGACAGGACAAGACAGGACTTCTGAGAACGTGCTGGCCGGGAGGGTCAGCGGCCGGCGGCCCGGCGCTGCATGTCGTTGGCGAGCTTCAGGATGAGCTGGTTGGCCTGCTCCAGGCGGCGGACGATGATCCGGAAGAGATCGGTGGCCACGTCCGGGTACTTCTCGATGGTCTCCATGAGCTTGTCACCCGGGAAGCGCTTGATCATGCAGCGGCCCCGGGAGACGATGGTGGCGCTTCTGGGCTCGCCGGAGATGGCGGACATCTCGCCGAAATACTCCCCCGGCTGGACGATGTCGGCGATCTTCTTGCCGTCCTTGATCACCATCACCGCGCCCTGCACCAGACGGAAGAAGTCGATGTCGGTGTTGCCTTCCCGGATGATGATGTCGCCATCCTCGTAGCGCTCCACATCCGGGTGCACCAGGTAGGCCGGCAGGCTCTCTTCGGTGACCACCGTCCGCTTCAGGACCTCCTCCACCGAGGTCATCCCCTCGCGGATCTTCTGCAGGCCCGCCTCCCGCAAGGTCCTCATCCCCTCCTGCACCGCGATCTTCCGGAGCTGGTCCTCGGCCACCGCCGCGTTGATGGCCTTGGCCACCTCCTCGGTAACCTCCATCAGCTCATACAGACCGACCCGGCCCTTGTAGCCGGCACCGCTGCAGATCGGGCAGCCCCGGGGGCCGTAAATGGAAAGGCCCGGGATCTCCTCCTCCCGGAAGCCCATGGCCAGGAGCTGCTTGGCGTCCGGGCTCTCCTCGATCGCCTTGCATTTGCCGCACAGCTTGCGGGCCAGGCGCTGGGAGAGGACCATGGTCACCGCCGAGGCCACCATGTACGACGGAATGCCGATGTCCACCAGGCGGCCGATGGTGGAGGGGCAGTCGTTGGTGTGCAGGGTGCTGAACACGAGGTGACCGGTCATGGCCGCCTTGATGGCGATCTCTGCCGTCTCCATGTCCCGGATCTCGCCCACCATGATGATGTCCGGGTCCTGGCGCAGGAAGGCCTTCAAGGCCGAGGCAAAGGTCATGCCCACCTCGTTCTTGACGTTGACCTGGTTGATGCCCTTGAAGTTGAACTCCACCGGATCCTCGGCGGTGAGGATTTTGGTGTCTTCGGTATTGAGGGAGTTGAGGATCGAGTAGAGGGTGGTGGTCTTGCCGGAGCCGGTGGGGCCGGTGACCAGCAGCAGGCCGTAGGGCCGGAAGATGCAGCGCTTCAGGGTCTCGAAGGTGGAGACCTCGAAGCCCAGCATGGTGAGGTCGACGTTCAGGGATCCCTTGTCCAGGATCCGCATGACGATGCTCTCGCCCCACAGGGTCGGCAAGGACGAGACCCGGAAATCCACCACCTTGTTGCGGCCGATGCGCATCTTGATCCGGCCGTCCTGGGGCACCCGGCGCTCGGTGATATCCAGGTTGGCCAGGATCTTGAGCCGGGAGATGAGCGCGTTCTTGATGTTCATGGGCAGGTTCATCGACTTGTACAGGGAGCCGTCCAGCCGATAGCGAACCTGGAGCGCCCTCTCGAAGGGCTCGATATGGATGTCGCTCACCCCGTCGGTGACCGCCTTGATGAGGATGCCGTTGACCAGCTTGATGATGGGTGCGTCGGAGGCCGAGTACTGGTCGAAGGCGCCCTCCTCGTCGCCGCCACTCTCCAGCTCGAAGCCCTCCGCCGCCTCCGAGGCCAGGGCGCCGAAGTCGTCGATGCCGGTGACCGCCTCCTCCTCCGCCTTTTCCTCTTTGGCGCCGAAGAACTGCTGATACTCCTCGTCGCTGATCTTGTAATAGGCGCGGTAGGCGTCGACGATGTCCTTCTCGCTGGAGACGCACACCGACAAAGGCATCTTGAGAAAGGTCTGCAGCTCCTCCACCGCCATGGTGTCGGTGGGCTCGGCCATGGTGATCTGCAGGGTCTTGCCCAGCCGCCGCAGGGGAAAGGCCATGAACTTCCTGGCCTCGGCGTATGGCAGCAGTTCCAGGGCATCGGCCGCCGGCGGCTCCCGGGAGATCATCACCGCTGGGAAGTTGTGCAGCCGGCTGAGGACGTTGACGATGGTCTGGTCCTCGATGTAGCCCAGCTTGACCAGGATGCTGCCCAGGCGGCCCTGGTGCTTCTTCTGAAAGGCCAAGGCCTCGTCCAGCTGGTTGCTGGTGATATGGCCTTCCTTGCGCAAGAGCTCGCCGATCCGCAGCCGGCCGGCGCCGGACTGGTCCTTGACCGTGGCCGACAGGCTGGTCTTCTTGGCAGCGAAGGTCGAAGCAGTGGCGGCGATCTGGGCCATGGTCCTCGGGAGGGGAAGGGAAGAGATATGCGCGGCCAGACCACCCCGGCACGGGAGCGGTCTCCAACTTCACCAGCATACCCCATCGCCAGGGCCGGCCCCAACCCTTTTCCGTCCGGCCCCTTGGCCCGACCGCGGCCGGGAATCCTGGCCCCGGGGCGACCGGGGGGGCCGGTTCGCTCTTCCCGGTGGGACACGCCAGGCACCGGGGCCGATCCAGACCAGGGACGGCGATCGTGCATCAGGCACAGCGATTGTGTATGATGAGAGCAATCCCGTGCGGACTTCGTGAATTCGCTCCACATTCCGGAACAGCAGCCTGCCCCCGGGGATGCCCTGCACAGAGGCCTGACCGTGAAGCGCCGATCGGCCGCGGTATCGCTTGCTCTGGTTGTCTTGCTCCTGGCGCTGCCCGCAAGAGGCGGCAGCCTGGCTGCGACCTACCGCTTGGGGGTGCCCAAGGGCTGCACCTCGCCGGTCTATCCTCTCCTGTTCGAGGCCCTGAGGACGCGCGGACTTGCCGCCGGCGAGGTTCTGGTGGTCGTGCCTATCGACCTCCAGGGGAGCGAGACTGAACCGGGTCAGCAACGGATCCGCCGGGAGATCGCCCAGGGCTGCGACCTCTTCTTTTCCACCGGCGATGCCCTGTCCTCTCTTTTTGCCGCCGGCATCACCACCCCCCTGCTCTTCGTAACCTCGAGCACCCTCAAGACCATGCTGCCCGCCGCCATGCGGCCGAGCGCTACCGGCATCTTCCGCGAGTCCACTGCCGCCCTCTTCCAGCAGATGCTGGACCTCCTGCCGGCCGACCAGCGCCGGAAGCTGGGCATGCTCTATTTCCAGGGCTCGCCGATGGCCTCCCTGGCCGCCTTGTACGAGGAGGCGAGCCGGGAGATCGGCGTCGGACTGGAGCAAAGGACCTACGGCAGGAGGGATGAAATCGGCCAGGCCATGCGGGAGCTCCAGGAGCGTGGGGTGAATGCCGTGGTGCTCTTCCCGCCTTCGCTCATGAGCGGCGATCTTCCCGAGCTGATCCACTGGCAGCATCGGCTGGGGCTGCCGGTCATGGGCCAAGTCCGGGAGGAGATCGAGCAGGGGCTCCTGGGCGGCCCGAGCCTCGACTACGACCGTCTGGTCCCCCATCTGATGGAATACGCCCTGGCCATCCTCCGGGGCAGAAGCCCGGAGCAGCTGCCCATCAAGTATCTGAGCGGCCGGCTGGTGATCAATCTGGCCACTGCCCGCACGCTGGGGGTGGCGATTCCCCAGGAGACCGCCGATCAGGCCGAGCTGGTGGGGCTCGCCACCCAGACCAGGGGAAGGGCGGCCGAGCCTCCCCCCCTGGTCCCGGGCAACTTCCGTATCGCCGTTCCTGCGAGCACCCCCGGTCCGACGCTGGCGGCGGTCACCGCCGCTCTGGTGGCTCGCGGATACGCGCCGGGCCAGAACCTGACCCTGGTCCGGATCGATCTCGATGGCGTCGACACCCCGGAAGAGCAGCGCCGTGTCGCCTCCGCGCTCACCACCCGGGCCGATCTGGTCTTCGCCACCGGCAACAGCCTGCCGGTCCTGGCCCGGCTTCCGGACTTGGCAACCCCGGTCTGCTTCATCGCGGCCCACGAAACCACCGCCCTTCGGCCAGGCCGTGCCCAGGACCTGTTCACCGGCGTCGTCCGCGGCTCCTTCGGCGCGTTCGTGGAGAAATGCCAGCGGATGATGCGGGGCGCCACCAGGATGGGAATCCTGGCGCGGATCGACTCCGATCTCGGCCGCCGGCTCGACGAGTACCGGCAGGTGGCCAGCCCCTTCGGTGTCACCATCCAGGAACGGCTGTTCTCTGAGGTCTCCGGGATCGGCCCCGCCATGGCCGGCTTGCGGGACACGTGCGACTTCGTCTTCGCCTTTCCCCCGGCGCTCACCAGGGAAGACGTAGCGGAGATCGTCGTCTGGCAGCACCGCCTCGGCCTGCCCGTGCTTGCCCAGCACGAGGAGCATGTCCAAGCGGGCCTGCTCGGCGGCGCGGTGATGGACCTGGAGATGGTGGCGCCCAAGGTGGCCGAATACATCGACAAGATCCTCCAGGGACGACCGCCCTCCCGCCTGCCGGTCTATCATTACCCCGAGCGATCCATGCTCAACCTGCGTGCGGTCCAGCTCCTGGGGCAGGACATCCCTCCCGAGATTACAGCCGAGGCCGCAATCGTCCGGTAGCGCCCCATGACCCTGAGCCGCAAGATCCTGCTGTCTGCCCTCTTGCCGTTTCTGACCGTCATCGGCCTCTTCCACTTCCTGAGCACCGCAGCCTTCTCCGATCGTCTGGGCAGCATCTTTCGACTGAGCGCCGAGCACAGGCTGACTCGTCTTGAGGAGGACATCCGTGCCTTCTTCCTGAACAGCGAGCAGCAGCTGCGCTTCCTGGCCGCGGTCAGCCCGCCGGATCCGGCCCGGCCGGAGGCGTCCCGCGCGGCGCTCCGGGGGCTCTTGCGGCTCACCGAGTCCTTCTTCCAGGCCTCAGCCATCAGTGCCAACGGCAAGGAATGGCTCAGGGCCAAGAAGTTCCCGCTGGGGCCGGACCAGGAGCCGTTCGCTGACCTCTTCTCCTCCCCCCTCTATCAGAAGCCGATGCTCGAGCTGGCCACCCAACTGGGCGACGTGGCCTGGCGCCAGGATTTTCCCTTCCCGTCCATTGACATCGCGGTCCCCATCCAGGACCGGCGGAACGGCGAGCCTGTGGGGGTCCTCTGCGCCCAGCTGTCCTTCCAGGGGCTGCAGCCTCTGCTCGAACGGTCGGTACCGGACGACGGCAAGGTGGTGCTGGCCCGGGCCAGCGACGGCGCAGCTCTGGTCGCAGCCGACGACACCAGGGCCGATTTCTCCGACATCGAGGCCCAGGCCATGGAGGAGGCGCTGCACGGCGGGGCGGGGAAGGGAAGCATCACGAAGGAGGGCGCCCGCGGTGGAGCCACCTTCTTCTTCCGGAAGCTCACCCTGCACAACCGTGACCTGGTCCTGCTCTACTATCAGCCCGACAGCACGGTCTATTTCCTGGCCGACCGGCTCAAGGAGTACATCCTCTACCTCACAGGTGCCGGCATCGTCCTCTTTCTTGCCAGCAGTCTCCTGGCCGTCCGGAGGATCACCGCCCCCCTCCTGGCTCTCGCCCTGCACATCCGCAGCCTCGGCCGGGAATATCCGCCGGCTGGCGCAGTTGGCGCCGACGAGCCTGGCGGGGAGGCCGGGGACGAAGCGCAGCAGCTGCTTGCCGCCTTCACCTTCTTCCAGGAGCGGCTGACCGCCTACCGCCAGGAGATCCAGGGAGAGATCGCGGAGCGGAAACGGGCTGAGGAGGCGCTGGCAGCGGAAAAGGAGCGCCTCCTGGTCACCTTGCGGAGCATCGGCGAGGCAGTGATCACCACCGACCTGCAGGGCAATGTCGTGCTCCTCAACGCAGCGGCCGAGGCCCTGACCGGCTGGTCTCAGCCGGAGGCCGCAGGCCGCCCCCTGGCCGAGGTCCTGCGCCTAGTCTGCTCCCGGACGGGTGAGGCCTGCCGCGGCCCCTTCCACGAAATCCTCGCCGCGGGCCAGTACCGGTCCCCGAGCCGGGAAAGGGCCCTGGTCGCCAAAGACGAGGCCCGGCGGGACATCGAGATCTCCGGCGCCGTCATCCGTGACAGCGCGAGCCGGATCCTGGGCGTGGTCCTCGCCCTCCGGGATACCACCGAGCAGTACCGGATGGAGGAGGAGCTGCGGAAGGCCTCACTGGGCGCGGTCCTGGTGGCTGGCCCCAGTCCGGGGCCGACCGCGTGACCCGGGGCCAGGGGAATGCTCCCCTGACCCCGTCCAGCAACCGGCCGGGACAGCCAGCCGCTCCTGCGGGTGGGCCTCCGCCCCGTGGACTCGGCCCGCCTCCCCCCGCACGGAGAGCCACTCAGCGCCCTGGGAGCCGGGTGCCGAAGCTCTGCCCCAGGATGCGCAGATCGTCGGCGTCCACGTCCCCGTCGCTGTCCAGGTCACCACGCTGGAGGGCGCAGGGATCGCAGAAGGCCCGCACCGTCAGCTGCAGCATGTCCTCGGCGGCCAGCCCATCGTTGTCGGTCACGGTGAGCGTCACGTCGTAGATGCCTGGCTGAAGATCGGAGAGGACCGGGCTTACCCCGCTCGCCGTCCGGTCGTAGGCCGGATTGTCCCGGTGCCGCAGCTCCCACTGAAAGGAGACGATCTCCCCACCCTTGTCCGAGGACCATGAGCCGTCGAGAATGAGCTCGGGGCAGAGCTGATTGCAGATGACCTGATCCGCCCCGGCAAGCGCGACCGGCGCCCCCGAAGGCCCCCAGGAGGACCAGGTGGGATCCATGCAGTAGAGCGGCGCCCCCGGTGGCGAGAAGACCCGACCGCCGGAGCCGTCCGGGTTGATGCTGGCGATCTGCCAGTTCGGCGCCTGGTGGTCGTAGTACGCAAAGACCAGCTTCTGGTCACCCAGCATCCAGTGGGCCTGAAAGGCGTGCTGATTCACCGCAAATCTGGTCACGTTGGACGACGCTGCGCCGGGAATATCCTCCATCACGTAGAGATCATAGAGCTGCTGGCCCGATGCCCGCCGGGTGAAGGCAATCTGCCCCCGCCAGTTGACCGCGGCATCCATGGTATGGGATGGCGTCACGTCCGGGGTCATCTGCTCCCAGGTGCCACTGGAAATGGTGTAGCGGAAGATGTTCTGGTGCCAGGGGTAGTCCATGGCGTGCACGATGAGCTGGTCCATGTCAGCCCCCCACTGCATGCCGCGCAGCGCATTGTAGACACCATCGCCAACACCGTTGCTGGTCAGGACCGTCCTGGCCGTTCCGTCCACGTTGATGATGCCCATGCCGCCCACCGCGTTGATCGCCCGGTAGACCAGCTTTTTTCCGTCGGGCGACCAGCCGACCGCATTGACGATGTCCCCAGTACTGCCCCCCAAGGATGTCCCGTACCCTGAATTGGGGACCATGTGCAGCCCGCTGCCGTCGCTGTTCACGATGTAGACGGCATACTCGCCGTCCCGGTCCGAGATGAAGGCCAGCCGGGCGCCGTCCGGCGAAAAGGCCGGCGCGAAGTCCGCTGCCGGATCGGTGATGAAGGGCCGCAGCCCGGTGCCGTCCTCACGCATCAGGTAGATGTCGGAGTTGACCCCCTCGGCCATGGGCCAGGTATCGCTGCCCAGAAAGGCAATGGTGCCCTTGAGCTGGCCGGTGGGGTCCTGGCGGAAACGGTCGGAGAAATCGGTCTTGGCGTAATTCCAGATCACCAGATTGTCGGAGATGAACTTGTCGTAGCCGCCGCCATCCGGTCCGTAGCCAAGAATGATGTCGTACATCACCTTCCCGGCCGGGTCCCAGGTCCCGGTGGAGCTGCTCACCAGGGCGCCATCCCGGTACAGCCGCACGGTATCGGCGGACCCGTCGATGCCATTGATGTCCCAGGCCATGGCGACATGAAAAGGCACCCCCACCTGGGCCACGAACTGCTCCGGCTCCGGGGGTGTGGTGGCCTGCTGGCCGCCAAAGAAAACGCTGCCCATCAGGCCCCGCCCGGTAACCGTATCCCCCCAATACAGGCCGATGTGCGCATCCCGGGGCACTCCGTAATGGCCATAGGGCGCGCCGACCAGACCGAAGATCCCATACTGGTACGGCACCGGGCTCGGAACCTTGGATGTCACCCACAAGGCGAGCGCGCCCCGCTGCCGCAAAGGCGTCAGGATCGAGGCGGGGAAGCGGACATACTGTCCCACCGCCTTGCGGATATAGCCGCGGCCATGCCGGGCCGGCTCATAGGCATACTGGGATCCCACGATGGTGCCCCGGGCACCGATCGCGCTGGTGGTCACCTCCGCGTCGCTGCCCAGCCTGTTCCAGAAGACCACGCCTGGTGACCCGGCATCCAGCCCTGCCGGCATCCACCAGGAACAGACAACCCACATCCCGAGCAACCAGGTACTGATCTTGATTCTCCTTTCCATGGGCCTCCCCTCCATGCTGTCGTTCATCACCGTGTTCTGACCGGTCATCGGGCCACGCAGCTGCCACGGGAGCACCCGGCGGGCCGCGCGCCAGGCCGTTTTCATCCCCGATGCCGGTGCGGCTCCCGGTGCCAGGAGCCACAGCACCGATCACCGCGGCCTCGGGCGGCCGGCACGTGCCAGCGCCCAGCGCTGATTGCCTGCAATCCATCGTGAGGATCCCCCGGATGGGCAGCTCTCTTCCTCCCATGGAATTTCGGTCTGGAGTTTTCTCCTCCTCCCATAAGCCTGGCTTTCTTCCTCCGTATACAGCGGCGCATGAAGTGGATGCAAGCTGTCGATGCTTCCCGTTGAGGCGAGCCCGGTCACCGTGTTGTCGGCGGCGGCGCCGGGCGCAGGGACGGGAGGGGACTCTATGGCCGGGAGCCCGGGTCCACCGCGGCCTTGAGGACCAGCAGCTCCTCGGCGAGGATGTTCCAGACGATGTCCAGATCGATGCCGAGATAGTCGTGGACGAGGATATTCCAGAGACCAGCGATCTTGTGCCACTCCACCTGCGGGTGGGCCCTCTTGAAGGACTCGGAGAGCCTCTGGAAGGATTCGGCAAGGACCTGCAGGTTTTTCAGAACCGCATCCTGGATGAGGGGGGAAAGGAGGAAGGTGTCCTGATCGATCTGGCCGACAGAGGATTCGATGCGGGCGATGCGCTCCCCGATGTGAATGCGGTACAGCCGGTCGTCCTTGTCAGGTCTCACAGGGGACGGGCCTCGGCCTGCACCGGGGGTTGCGGCGGTCGAGGTTGTCGCCGGCGCCTCCTGCCGGGGGATGAATCCCCCGGCTACCGTATCTGCTCTCGCTGCGCGA
>JBFMBH010000114.1 GCA_040755095.1 Thermodesulfobacteriota bacterium | reverse complement strand
GGCTAACGCAGCCACGCAAGTGCACTTTCCGAGGGTGAGGCAAAAAGGCCGGCAGATGGCTGTGATGCATAATAACACTTCTCATTCGCAATCATTTTTGAATCCTTCAAGTCCGACAGGCTCCTAGAGGCTTTCCGTCGTGAAGAGGCTGGCCAGCGAGCACGGCTTTTCCATCCTGGAGGTGATGTTCGGCGCTGCCGTCTTCACCCTGGGCATGCTGGGGGTGGCGGGCCTTCTCACCTCCGCCATCCGGGGGGCGGCCTTCTCCGCCGACCTGTCCGAGGCCAACGAGCTGGCGGCCGGCAAGCTGGAGGAGCTGTTGATGGCGCCGTACGACCCGCTGGACGACCCGGCCGCCCGCCTGGACGATGACGACGCGGACGGCACTGCTGGTCTCGCCGACGACACCGGCGTGACGGCCGATGGCGTCGAGCCCGGGGTGGGCCGTAATGGCACCTACACCGTGCTTTGGAACGTGGCGGACAGCGCGCCGGTGCCCAACATGAAGACGATCCGGGTCTTCGTCACCTGGTCGGTGAAGGGCGAGGCCCGCCGGATCAGCTTCACCACCTATCGGGCTGAGGTGATGTGATGTCGTCCTGGCAAGGGTTGTTCCGCAGCCAGCGGGGATCGGTGATCAACGTTGCCCTCCTCATCCTCATCCTGATCACCGTGGTTGTCTTCTCGCTTAGCCGCACCAGCACCACCGACATCAAGATTGCTGGCAACGAGCGGCAGGCGCGCTCGGCGTTCTACGCCGCCGACGGCGGCACCGCGGTGGGCGGCGAGATCTTGGAGCAGAACATCGCCTGCCCGTCCGGCTTCACTGCCACCCTGGATGATGCCGACGAGGGCCTGGTGGCGACCATCAACAACATCCGGATCACCGATCTCGATTTCTGGGCTAACGAGGTTGATTTTGCCCCCGGCGATCCTCCGGCCGATTCGGTGCGGGGGGACGGCACCTTTGTCGGCAACCGCCATCTGTATTTCCCGGCCGACTACGGGCCGGAGCAGCCCCACACCAACCTCACCGTGAGCGGCCGGACGGTGATCACCCAGGGCAGCTCCATCCAGATGGCCGCCGGCTATGAGGGCAAGGGCAAGGGCGCCGCCGGCGGCGGCGTGCATCTGGTCTACGACATCTGGGCCCAGTATGTCGGCGTCGGCAGCTCCGAGGCCGAGATCGTCATCGGCTGGCGCCATGTGGTCGGCATGGAAGGGGAATGCAACTACTAGCGCGGGACAACAAGAGGCCAACGAGCGGGACCTCGGCTCCTTTCGGGCACCGCCAGGGGCGGGCGGATGCCGAACAGGCACCGGGACGAGTGTCCCCGGCGGGGCAGCCGCCGGATTCTTCGGACAGCGACCGCGGGGCGGTTGCCAGCCACTTCGGAAGCCGGGGAGCCACCAACCTCTTGGAGCACTGCCATGAAGTCAACATGTCCGGGATCGGATCAGGCCTTCCCATGTTTCGAGAGTAGGGTGCCGTGCCGCCGGCAGGGGCGGCTGCTCGCCGGTCTGGTAGCACTGGCCCTGGTGCTGGCGGCGGGTCCTGCCCGGGGCACGGTCAGCAGCCGCACCATGGATCAGGTGACCTCCTACCCCATGAACATCGTGGAGTCGGCGACGCCTCTGGTAATGATCGGTGCGTCGAAGGATCACCAGCTGTTCTACCGGGCGTATAACGACTTCACCGATCTTGATGAGGACGGGGTGACCGAAACCACCTATGATCACAGCATCGATTACTATGGCTATTTCGACAGCCACAAGTGCTACAGCTACGATGCCGGGGATCAGCGTTTCGAGCCAGCGGCCATCACTACCGACAAATATTGCACAGGTGCCAATGACAGCTACTGGAGCGGCAACTTCTTGAACTGGGCCACCATGGCCCGCATCGACACCATCCGCAAGATCCTCTTCGGTGGTCACCGCCGGGTGGATACCGCGACGGAGACGGTTCTGGAGCGGGTCTATCTGCCCCACGACGCCCACAGCTGGGCCAAGCATTACGAAGGCGCCGATCTCCAGTCCCTGACCCCCTTTGTCCGCGGCACCGACTACCCGTGCGACCTGGGCAACCCGGGCGGCTGCACGAGTGCCAGCGACCGCGGGATCACCCTGTGCAACACCACGGACGTCAGCGGTTCCCCCTATTCCCAGGACGTCACCGCCCCACCACTCGTCAAGGTGGTCAAAGGCAACTACGCCCTGTGGGCCGCCAACGAGCGCTGGCAGTGCACCTGGGCCAGCGGTGCTTCCCAGGACAATCACAGCGCCAGCAACGGCAACGACCCCGCCGTCTCCGGACTCAACGCCAAGAGCAGCTCCCCGGCCTACAGCCAGGGGATCGGGCAGAAGAGCTACGTGGCCCGGGTGCAGGTCTGCGTGTCCGGCCTGGTTGGTGAGGAGCGGTGCAAGGGCTATCCCGGCGGCAGTACCAAGCCAGTTGGCCTCCTGCAGGTTTACGGCGACGAGGACCACCTCTTCTTCGGCATGATGGCCGGCACATACAAGAAGCACGCCAGTGGCGGCGAGGTGGTACGCAACATCGGCTCCATGGCGGACGAGATCGACGTCGAGGGCAGCGGCACCTTCACCCATGTGGCGGCCACCGCGGGCGGACCCATCGGTCACCCGTACAACGACGCCTTTGGCCTGATCAACGCCTGGAGCCTTTTCCGCTTGAAGGGCTACTACCACGGGGACGGCACTTACAACAACACCGGCAGCGGCGACAACTGCTCCTGGGGTTTGTCCAACCCGGCCACCGTGACCCAGACCGGCAAGTGCGAGAACTGGGGCAATCCCTTCTCCGAAATCTTCCTGCAGAGCGTGCGCTACCTGTCCGGCGCCGGGGTGAGCGGCACCTTCCGATCCAATCTCTCCACCGGCATTCCTGGTCTGCCCACCCCGCTGCCCTGGCAGGATCCCCTGAGTGAGGCCAATGCCTGCGCCGGCATGAGCATCGTCAATTTCAACTCCAGCGTTGCCTCGTACGATGCCGACGAGCTGGACGGTACCTCCGACGGGGTCAAGGACATCTGGGACAACGATGTCCTGCCCGGCGCCAAGACCGCTTCGGCCATGACCGACGTGGTGGGCGCCGGCGAGGGCGTCCATGGCGGCAGCTACTTTGTCGGCGAGGTGGATGTGGACAGCCAGGGCGATGCCGACGACCAGCTGTGCACAGGCAAGACCGTAAGCAGCCTGGGCGAGGCTGGCGGCTTGTGCCCGGAATCGCCCCGCCTGCAGGGCTCCTTCCGCGTTGCTGGTCTCGCGTACTACGCCCACACCGAGGACATCCGCTCCGAGGCCCTGGAAGGCCAGCGGCCCCTGGACGGGGAGCAGACCGTGGACACTTACGCGGTGACCTTTGCCAGCGTGCCCAAGATGGTCATTCCCCATCCGGTGACCGGTCAGGCCGCGGTCACGTTGCTGCCCGCCTGCCGCAACACCTCTCTCAATCCGGACGGCAACTGTGCGGTGGTGGACTTCAAGATCGCCAGCCAAGTGATCAACAACGGTGCCGGGGTCGGCAGCGGCAAGCTCTACATCAACTGGGAGGACAGCGAGCAGGGCGGTGATTACGACCAGGACATGTGGGGCACCATCGACTATGTCATTGACAGCACCGCCAACACCATCGCCATCACCACCGAGGTGCATGCGGTCTCGACGCCCTACGTCATGGGCTTCGGCTATATCATCGATGGCACCACCCAGGACGGTTTCCACGTGCATTCCGGGATCAACGGCTATGTCTACAACGACCCGGCCAACATCACGGCCGGTGCCGACTGTGCCGGTGGATGCAACTGCCGGACCAGCGGCTACGGAGCCTGCAACCCCGGCGATGTCGCCTCCACGGCCCTTTACTCCCTGGGGTCTTCCTCCGCGGGCCTCTTGCGGGACCCCCTGTGGTATGCCGCCAAATGGGGCGGCTTCCGGGACTCGAACGGCAACGATCTGCCGGACCTGGACAGCGAATGGGACCGGGTCAACCAGAACGGCCAGCCGGTGCCGGACGGCATTCCGGACTACTATTTCTATGCCACCAACCCAACCCGTCTGGAAGAATCCCTCAACCGGGTGCTCTTGAACATCATCCAGCGCGCCTCCTCCGGGACCGCGGCGGCGGTGGTGGCCAACAACATCCGCGGCGAGGGCGCTCTCTACCAGGCCTACTATGAGCCGTCCCGCCAGGATGCTGCCGGCAACCGCGCCACCTGGATTGGCACCCTGCACGCCCTCTGGCTTGACCGCCGGGGGCTGCTGCGGGAGGACAACGGCGACGCCAAACTGGGCAGCTACCTGGAGGACCCGGTGGTGGATCTCTTCTTCGACGAGGAGGTCAGCCAGACCCGGGTCAGGCGTTGGAGCAGCAGTCAGGAATCACGCTTTGCCCCGGAAGGCTCTGTGGTGGTGGAGCTTTCCGATCTCCAGTCCTTGTGGAACGCCCGGGAGCAGCTGTACTTCAACCCGGCGGTGAACCTGGCCACCCAACGTTCGTACAGCCTGCCGGCCAGCGGCGGCCGCTTCATCAAGACCTGGATGGACAGCGACGGGGACGGCGCCGTGGACACCGGGGAGCTCCAGGATTTCACCGCGGCCCAGATCACCGGCGGCAACTTCGGCTTTCTGGACGTGGCCAGCGAGGCCGAGGCGGAGGCCCTGGTGGACTATATCCGGGGCAAGGAGACTGCCGGCCTGCGGAACCGCACCGTGGACTACGATGGCGACGGGCAGACCGAGGTCATGCGTCTGGGCGACATCGTCAACTCCACGCCCACCCTGGTGAGCTCGCCCCGGGAGTCCTTCGACCTGATCTACCGGGACAGCTCGTACACCACCTTCCGGTTCCAGTACGCCAACCGGCGGCATGTGGTCTACGTCGGCGGCAATGATGGCATGCTGCATGCCTTCAACGGCGGCTTCTACGACGCCGGCCAGCAGCGATTCACCACCGCAGGGCTCCGGCCGGATGGCTCTGCCGCCACCGCCCATCCCCTGGGGGCCGAGCTCTGGGCCTACGTGCCCCAGAGTCTCTTGCCGCAGCTCAAGTGGCTCAAGGACCCGGACTACAGCCACGTCTATTATATGGATCACAAGCCCCGGGTCTTCGATGCCAAGATCTTTGCCCAGGACCAGGACCATCCCAACGGCTGGGGCACGGTGCTGGTGGCGGGCATGCGGATGGGCGGCACCGTGGCCACCGTCGACACCAGCGGCAACGGCCTGACCGGTGGTCCGGACGACCGGACCCTGTCCTCCAGCTATGTCATCTTCGACATCACCAATCCCGAGGCCGAGCCCCGGCTGCTGGCCGAGATCCAGCTTCCGGATGCCAGCTACACCGTGGTCTACCCGGCAGCCTTGGCGGTCAAGGACAAGCAGGCGGCCCAGGACCCGAACGCCTGGTTCCTGGCTCTGGGCTCCGGGCCCACCTCGTTGAGCCTGGGCACCAGCAGCGGCACGGCCAAGCTCTATGTCCTCGATCTGGCGGAGCTGGCCAACCCGGGCGGCAGCACCCAGGCTCCGGCCGGCTGCACCGTTGCCGCGAGCGGCGCCATTGACCTCATCAGCTGCGACACCGGGGCAGGCAACAGCTTCGCCGGCAACCCCATGGTCGTGGACTGGGGTCTTTCCTACAAGGCCGACGCCATCTACTTCGGCCTGGTGGGGGATGCCGACGCCGACACCGGCGGCCTGATGCGTCTGGCGGTGGACGAGGCCCCCAATCCCGCCAATTGGACAGCGCCGGTGCGCTTCGTCGATCTGGACCGGCCGGTCTCGGCCCTGGCCACCCCGGGGGTGGACGATCTGGGCAACCGCTGGCTCTTCTTCGGCACCGGCCGACTGCTGGCCAACGCCGACAAGCTCAGCACCACCCAACAGTATCTGCTGGGCGTCAAGGAACAGTACCGGGCCGATGAGCCGGGCACCCACGGAGCGGCCAGCCAAGTGGCGCTGGGCGATCTGCTGGATGTCACCGGCATCGAGGTCAACACCGCTGGCGGGGTGGCCGGGGGGCCGGCCGGCGTGGATTCCTTTGCCGAGCTGACCGAGGCCATGGACAGTCGCTATCTGGGCTGGTCGTATGCCCTGCCGGCCGTGATCGCCGGCGGCGCGCCGGCCACCCGGATTCTGACCCAACCGGCCCTTCTGGGCTCGGTGCTTTTCACCTCCGTCTACCAGCCCAGCGCCGACACCTGCACACCGGAAGGCTTTGGCCAGCTTTACGGTCTCTATTACAAAACCGGCACCGCCTACCCGTCGCCCAACATCTTCGGCACGGTCCCTGCCGGCGACGGCCAGGTGGCCATCAAGACCCTGCCGCCGGTGCACGGCGACCCCACCTCGCCAGCCCTGCACGTGGGCACCGAGGACGGGCTGGCCGTCTTCACCCAGGTCTCCACCGGCACCATCCTCCGGGAGGAGGCGGACACCATCACCAGCATCAAGACCGGCCGGACCTCCTGGCGGGAGATCGATTGAGGCCAGCGGTGCAGTCGGCTTCCTGAGAATGAAGACCGTGCAGCACGATACTCGCCGTTGTTGACGCTTCAGGGGCGGTCGCAGGGCCGGCCGCCCCCCTTGCCCCATGGAGGCATGATCATGCGCCCCGCCATCCAGCCAGTGCTCTCGGCTCGTTTCGTTCTGCTGTCCATCGTTCTGGTGCTGGCTGGGCCAGGCTGGGTCTTTGCCGCCTGCGGCGGCCCGGACGAGCAGCCGCCGTTTCTGGCCGAGGGGGTGGATCCGAACCTGCTCATCCTCTTCGACAACTCCGCCTCCATGATGGACATGGCCTACGTGGGAGCCCAGGGTACCTGTTTCGACGGGCCGGACGCCGAGGGCGTCGAGAGCTACCAGAGCGGCAGCACCTATGCCGGGTATTTCACCACCGACGTCTGGTACCTCTACGATTTTGCCGACAACCGCTTCGAGCCCACCACCGCGGCCCTGGCTGCCAGCACCTGTGCCAGCGCCGCGGCCCCCGGCTTCACGGTTTCTCAGTATACCGCCGGCTCCGTCTGCGCCTCGGTGGCCGAGTATGACTATCCGGATGTCATCGCCTTTGCCGCCACCGGCAATTTCCTCAACTGGGTGTCGGCCTCCAAGGTGGACATCGAAAAGGAGATCCTGACCGGCGGCAAGTACGACACCTCGGTGCCGGGGGCGCCGCTTCTGGTCCTGGAATCCCGGGGCTGCCTCGACAAGCGCTACGTCAAGAAGACCGCCGTGACCAAGACCGGGGGCGGGACCTTCTACCTGAGCCTGGCGGTGCGGCCGCCTGAGGCCGCCGAGAAGGCGGGGGCGAGCGACGACACCACCCGGATCGAATTCTATCAGATCACCGAGAATGGCTTCGATAACTCCGCCTGCCAGCTGGCCATCGACCTCTTTGCCTCGGAGAACCCCAGCCAGGGCCAGATCAAGCAGGCGATCGACGACTGCATGGGCTATGACGGCGGCAGTCCCAATACCCTCCTGGGTGCCTCCAACGCGGCCTTCAACCACTCGATCCACAACTGCTGGTACATGACCAAGCACGGCATCTGGCCCCCCGGTGCTGGCACGGTGCAAAGCATGGAGAATGCCTGCCAGAGCGTCTACGACAACGGTCTTGAGCCGCAGAACATCCAGGTCACCGATCAGGCCTATCCGTGCTATGGCATCTACAATACGAATCCGGCCCTGCGCCAGGGCTACGTGGGCCGGTGCTGGCTGCCAGGCACGCCGGCGGTCTGCACCTCCTGGTATACCTCGGGCTCCAAGGCTGGTGAATGCAAGACTTGGTCGGTGGCGGTGCCCGGCTCCTGGGAGTCGGATGCCTGCGTGGAGCAGGCCCTCCAGGACTACTGCGGCTATCTCGAGGTGCCGACGGCGGTGGATCCCTCCGACCAGCTCGCCGTCGAGGGCGAGCTGTGGAACATCCCGGCCGTGCTCATCGACTCCGGAGTCCTGGCCCAGATGGATGATCCCATGCACGTGCTGAAGGGCCAGATCCTGGCGACCAGCACCCCTTCCGGTCTCATCCAGGAGTTCGCCAGCTCCATCCGCATGGGGGTGATGGTCTTCAACGACTTCGGCTGCACCAGCGGCGACGGCAACACCCGTTATGACTGCAGCAGCCCCACCCTCCTGGACGGCGGCCGGGTGGCCACGGCCATCGACCAGGGCTCTGCCCATACCACGACCCTGGTGGCCAGCATCAACGCGGTCAAGGCCAAAACCTGGACACCGCTCGCCGAGGCCATGTACAACGCCCTGGGCTATTTCACCCAGGATACCGGCAAGAGGATCAACGCCAGCGACTGGACCGCCGGCATCGATCCGGTCCAGGCCTGGTGCCAGGACAACAACATCCTCGTCATCAGCGAGGGCGCCTCGACCATGGACCTCAACGCCCAGGTGACCGCCTTCTACAACACCCTGGGCGGCGCGGACGGGGATGGCGACTCCACCGCGGGCTGTGATTCCCTGTCCGGCAGCACCCTTTTTGACGACCTGGTCTGGTACGGCAAGCACGGCACTGACATCTATCCGGTGGAGCCCTGGGCACCGGACAAGAAGCGGATGATCACCACCTACGCGGTGGCCACCGGCACCAACCGTACCGGCCTGTCGGGTGAATGCGATCCGTCGGCCATGCTGGAGGAAGTGGCAGCCAACGGCGGCACCACCCTCTACCATGGCGAGAATCCGGCGACCCTGGAGGCCAGTCTGCGGGCGGCCTTCGAGTCGATCCGCACCGCGGCTGCCGCCGGCTCCGCCGCCTCGGTCATCTCCGCCTCCCGGGGTGGCGAGGGTGCCCTGTACCAGGCCATCTTCTGGCCCAACCGGGTGGATGCCACCGGCACCCGGGTGAAATGGGTGGGCGAGGTGCATGCCCTTCTGGTGGATGCCCAGGGCAACCTCTATGAGGACACCAACGGCAACCGGGGGCTGGATGGCGGTGATCAGCAGGTGGCCTTCTATTTCGATGAGAATCAGGGCCTGAGCCTGGCCTGCCTGGGCGGCCTCAATGCCAGCGGCGGCTGCGACGGCGGCGGCATCACCATGGAGCAGGTCCATTATCTGTGGTCCGCGGTCGACTGGCTGGCCAGCATCAACGACGCCAACATCGGCAGCAACCGCCCGGTGGCCCTGAACGGCGAGTTCCAGTTTTCACCCCTGGCGCCGCAGCGCTACATCTTCACCTGGGAGGACCTGGACAACGACGGCGTGGTGGACAGCAACGAGACGCTGGAATTCGTGAGCCGCGACTGGCTGGACGCCTCCCTGGCCGTTTCCGGCGGTCGCGGCCCCATTCCCCTGGATTTCGGGGTCCAGACCTCCGCCGAGGTCAACGCCATTGTCCAGTGGGTGCGGGGCCTCGACCAGGCAGGCATGCGCGGCCGGCGCATCGAGGCGGATTTCGATCTCGACGGCACCGCCACCCAGGTCACCTGGCGGCTGGGGGATGTCATCCACTCCACGCCCATCGCCGTTTCCCGGCCCCAGGAGGCGTACCACTACCTGTACCGGGATTCCACCTATGCCAACTTCGCCGATCATTACAACCGGCGGCGGCACGTCATCTATTTCGGCGGCAATGACGGCATGCTGCACGCGGTGAACGGCGGCTTCTACGATGCGGACAACAACCGCTTCTGCCGGGCCGCCGCCTGCAACGACGAGGGGGGCGTGCCGGCCTCCTCCCCGGAGCTGGGCGCCGAGCTGTGGGCCTATGTGCCCTACAATCTTCTGCCCCACCTCAAGTGCCTGACCGATTCCAGCTACGACCACAAATACTATGTCGACCTGCGGCCACGCCTCTTCGACGTCCAGATCTTTGCCGACGACAGCGACCATCCCGGCGGCTGGGGCACCATCCTGGTGGCTGGCATGCGCTTCGGCGGCACGCCGGTTGTACCCTCCACCCTGGACCTCGATGGGGTGCCGGGCCCCGACTACCCGGCAGACAACCGGACCTTCACCTCGGCGTACTTCATCCTGGATGTGACGAACCCGGAAAAGCCGCCCCAGCTGCTGGCGGAGTATACGGTGCCCAACACCGCCGGCTACGCCAACCTGGGCTACACCATCTCCATCCCCACCATGATCCCCATGAAGCAGGGGACGACCACCAAATGGTATCTGACCCTGGGCTCTGGTCCCACGGCCCTGGACGGCACCAGCAGCCAGCAGGCGCGCCTCGGGGTCCTGCCCCTGGAGTGGCTGGTGGGGGCGAGCCGGCGAGCCTTCCGCATCCCGGCCAGCCAGCCCACGGCCTTGAGCCCCGGAGGCAGCTTCCTGCTGCCGGACAGCGGCTCCTTCATCTCGGATCTCATCACCGTCGATTTTGACCTGGACAGCAACTACATGGCCGATGCGGTCTATTTCGGCACCGTGTCCGGCAGCTTCGCCGGCTGGGGCGGCAAGCTCTACCGGCTGGTCACCCGCCGGATCGTGGACGGCGACCAGGCTCTGACCGAGCCCGACGACTGGGCCGGCTTGCTGGGCACGAATCCCAAGCCGGTGATCGATCTGGGCCGGCCGGTGACCGCCACCCCGGCCGCTGGCTGGGATGGCAGGAGCTACTGGGTCTATTTCGGCACCGGCCGTTTCCTGCACCCCAATGACAAGTCGTACGCCAGCTCCAATGCCCAGGAGGCCTTCTACGGTATCAAGGAGCCCCAGACCTGGGCCGAGGATGACGACGAGTGCGTGGGCACCTTCACCTGGGAGACGGTGGAAAAGATCGCCTCCGGCTCCGCTGCCGGCTCCCGGGGCCTGTTGCAGGTCGATCGCATCCAGGTCGCCCAGGCCCCCCGGGCATCGGAGTCCGCCTTGTCCTGCAGCTCCCCCGGCTGCCTGCCCGCCGGCGTCCAGACCTTCGAGGATCTCGTCGACTACATCGCCGGCACGGGCAGCGGCTGCAGCGACGGCAGCACCTACGGCACCGACGGCTGGTACAAGGAGTTTCACGAGCCCCGGGAGCGCAACGTCGGCCAGGCCACCCTCCTGGGCGGTCTCATCACCTTCACCAGCTACCAGCCGTTCTCGGATGTCTGCCGCTCGGAGGGGCAGGGCTATCTGTACGGCGTCTATTACCAGACCGGTACCCCGTGGTACGAGCCGGTCTTCGGCGAGGCGGCGGTGACCGGCGATCAGCCGCCCCTGGTGCTGGATCGTCTGACCCTGAGCCGAGGCCTGGCCACCACCCCCAGCCTGCACGTCGGCCAGCAGGAAGGCAGCACTGCCTTTGTCCAGACCAGCACCGGCACCATCATCGAGATCCCCCAGCCCACCATGCCGATCAAGAACATCCACACCGGCCGCACCCACTGGAAGGAGGTGGTGCCATGAGTCAGGGCGCCGCCCCTGGCCGGCCCCCGGTGGCGCCGGCGGCCAGTCCCTCCCTGGACGACGAGGCCTACCTGGTGGGCCTGCTCCTCAGGCGGCGTCTGATCTCCAGCGAGCAGGCCCAGCTCATCCGCAGCCGCAAGGAGCAGGGCCGGCAGAATCTCCTGCGCCGCCGGGCCAGCCGTCGCGGCCAGGAGATGGCCATCGGTCCCGAGGCCAGTGGTGATCTCGTGGAGATCATCGCTGGCTTCGGTCTGGAGATCCCGGCCTCCCGGGGAGAGATTCTCACCGAGGAGGCGATCATGCGGGTGGTGGCCGAGGATGTGGGCCTGCCCTACAAGAAGCTCGACCGCCTCGACCTGGACCTGGAGGTGGTGACCAAATCCATCCCCAAGACCTTCGCCCTGCGCCACCTTTTGATTCCGTTCGCGGTCCGGGAAGGGGTCCTGGAGGTGGCCATCCATGACCCGGCCAACCGCGGCCTCCTGGCGGAGATCGAGCGGGTCAACCAGGTGAGCATCCGGCCCCATCTCGGCTCCCGAGTCGAGATCCGCCAGATGCTGGCCGAGTTCTTCGGCTTCCAGAGCTCCATCTCGGCGGCCGAGACCCACCTGACCGGGCCTGGGGTCGATATCGCCAACCTCGAGCAGTACGTCCGGGTCTCGTCGGCCACCGAGCTGGCCTCGTCCGACCAGCACATCCGGCGGGCCGTGGACCACCTGTTCACCTATGCCCTGGAGCAGCGGGCCAGTGACATCCATGTGGAGCCGAAAAGGAATGCCAGCCAGGTGCGGCTGCGCATCGACGGCCTCCTGCACCCCATCTACAGCCTGCCCCGGGTGGTGCACCCGGCCATCGTCTCCCGGATCAAGACCCTGTCCCGCCTGGACATCGCCGAAAAGAGGCGGCCCCAGGACGGCCGCATCAAGATCGACCACGAGGGCCGGGAGGCGGAGATCCGGGTCTCCACCGTGCCGGTGGCCTTTGGCGAAAAGGTGGTCCTGCGGATTCTGGATCCGGACATCCTTTTCCAGGACCTGGAGTCCATCGGCTTCACCGAGCGGGACCTGGGCGTCTACCGCCAGTTCCTGGCCGCGCCCCACGGCATCGTCCTGGTTACCGGTCCCACGGGCAGCGGCAAGTCCACCACCCTCTATTCGACCCTGAAGCTCATTGCCACGCCGGAGAAGAACATCATCACCGTGGAGGATCCGGTGGAGATGGTGCACGAGGAGTTCAACCAGATCTCCGTCCAGCCCAGCATCGATGTCACCTTCTCCACCATCCTCCGCAACATCCTGCGCCAGGACCCGGACATCATCATGATCGGCGAGATCCGGGACCTGGAGACCGCCACCTACGCCATCCAGGCCGCCCTCACCGGTCACCTCGTCTTCAGCACCCTGCACACCAACGACGCCATCTCCGCCATCACCCGTCTGGTCGACCTGGGTGTGCAGCGCTTCCTCCTCTCCTCCACCCTGCTGGGCGCCCTGGCCCAGCGCCTGGTGCGCACCATCTGCCCCGGCTGCGTCGAGACCTATCCGGAAAACGCCGAAACCATCAGGGCTCTTGGTCTGCCGGCCCCGGGCAACGGCCCCATCCCGGTGCAGAGGGGCCACGGCTGCAGGCAGTGCCGGAATACCGGCTATCTTGGCCGCAGCGGCGTTTTCGAGATCTTTGCCATGTCCGAGGCGGTGCAAAAGCTGGTCAACGCCGGGGCCCCGGACTCGGATGTCCGGCGGCAGGCGGCGGCCGAGGGCACGAGGAGCCTGCGGGAGAACGCCTGGCAGAAAGTCGCTGCCGGCGTCACCACCCTGGAAGAGGCCATCCGGGTGACCGGAGCCGGTTGAGCCGGCATTCTTCCGTATCGCCCGTCCAGCCCACCGGTCGTGGCCGCGTCTTTGGCCCGGCAATTGCTTTCGGCTCCGGTCTGCGGTATTTTTCATGCTTCTTCGCCGCGAGGGGCGGCCGGGCGGATCCGGCGGCAGGGCGGGGTGGGAGCTTGACCGTGTCCATCAAGATCGTCTGCCAGAACAAGAAGGCGCTCCACGACTATCATATTGAAACGGTGCTCGAGGCTGGCGTGATGCTCAAGGGGGCGGAGGTCAAGTCCCTGCGGGCCGGCCGCGCCAACTTGGTGGACGCCTATGCCCATATCCGGGCCGGAGAGCTCATTCTGGCCAATGTCCACATCACCCCATACCAGTACGCCACCCATGAGCAACTCGACCCTTTGCGGGAGCGCAAGCTCCTCATGCACCGCCGGGAGATCGACAAGCTGGCCGGCCGGGTGCGGGAGAAAGGCCTTGCACTCATCCCCTTGAAAATCTATTTTAATGACAAGGGGAAGGCCAAGGTAGCCTTGGCCCTGGCCCGGGGCAAGAAGCAGTACGACAAGCGGGCCGATCTCAAGAAGAAGGAAGGTGACCGGGAGATCGAACGGGGCTACAAGCGCTCCCGGTAGCCAAAGGGAAGGGGAAGATGAAGGAAACCGCTGTGGCTCGAGGTCCTGGGAGAGGTTTTGGACTGAGAAGAAGGCCGCTGGCACCGGATGGGCCACCGCCGGTGGCAACAACACCAAGCAGACAGGGGGGCGAAACGGGTTCGACGGGGGTATAGAAGCTCAGGTTGCATGCCGGGACTCCATCTTGCCGTAACCAGGTGGAACATGATAGTCGCCAACGACTATGACTACGCCCTGGCAGCCTAAAACTGCCGGGCCGTCCTCCTGATCCCGCTCGCTGGATCAGATCAGGGCGTCGACGCGCGAGCTAGTCTCCGGTCCTTGCCTGTGGGACCGGGGGCGAAACCAAAGCAGGCTAGTGCCGCGGGAGCCGGGTTCCGGAGGCGCCCAAGGCGCGAAATCCAATCCTGGAACTAAGCATGTAGACGCCTGAGGGGAGTACTTTCGGACGCGGGTTCAACTCCCGCCGCCTCCACCAGATGACAGTCCGGCAAGGTCCGGAGCAGTCCAGAAAGCCCGCCATCCGCCGAGGATTGCGGGCTTTCTTCTTTTCCGGGGCGAGACCGCAGGGGTTGAGGTCTGCAGATGAACCGAGTATGCAGTCGCAGGCAGACTCAGGGCCCAACCTTGCAGGAACAGGGCGCCGCGGCAGTGGAGGCCTGGGAGCTTATGACGGTGAATCTTGAAAGACTCTGGGGTTGCGCCTTGTTGTCGCCCGTTTCGGCGAGATGGACCTCGCCCGGTGGTGGAACACCGACGAGCTGGGC
This sequence comes from Thermodesulfobacteriota bacterium, assembly GCA_040755095.1. NCBI lineage: Bacteria > Pseudomonadati > Thermodesulfobacteriota > Thermodesulfobacteriota bacterium. The sequence goes on along the minus strand of JBFMBH010000114.1, from coordinate 1,125 downwards.
CGCAAGGGCGCGATGAGCGACTGGAAAGAGCGACTGCACCGTGACCTGGAGCCGATCCTGGCTGTTTCCGATCCGCGCCCTCAGCTCAGCGCCCCGAGCTCCGAACCTCCGGACGTCCCCCGACCGCAGTGCAGACCGCCCTCGCCGATCTGCTTGGTGCCCCGGCGCCAGCCGGGGGCTCGGGCAGCCCGGTCCACCCGTCTACCGCAGCTGTCGCCACCAGGCGAGGGTTTCTTCCAGGGTCTGCTCCAGGCTGCGGGCTGGCGTCCATCCCACCTCTCGGGTCAGGCGTCCCACATCGGCGACCAGGAAGGGAGACTCATCGGCAGGGGTGGGGCGGGCGCCGAGAAGGATGAGGTCCCGGCGGCCGCCGAGGTCTGCCAGGGTCAGGACCAAGTCGGCCACCCGGGTGGGGCGACCCGAGGCGATATTGACAGGGCCCTCTACCCGGCTGTCGAGGAGCGCCGCCAGGGCGGCGCCGGCATCGGCGATGTGGCTGAAGTCGCGGACCTGCTCGCCCAGGGTGCAGGCGGCGGCCTGGCCGTGCACCAGGGCCCGGGCCACCGTGGAGACTAGGCGGTTCTCCGGCTCGAAGGGGCCGAAAAGGTGGAAGAGCCGGGCCCAGCCCAGACTGACCCCGGCTTGGCGGCAGAAGGCGGCGGCCAGAAGGCCCAGGGCGTGCTTGGCCACGGCGTAAACGCTCTCCGGCTGGCAGGGGGTGTGGCCCTCCACGCAGGGCTGGTCGCTACGGGCGTATTCCAGGCAGGTGCCGGCCACCACCATGCGCCCGCCGCCCCTGGCCGCGAAGGCCTGGAAAAGGCCCAGGCTGGCGGCCACCCAGGAAAGGTTCTCCGGCGCGGTCAGGTAGCGGCCCGGCTTGGCGTACCAGGCCAGGTGCAGCAGATGGCTGGGGCGCACCGTCTCCACCAGGGCCCGGACCGCGGCCGGTGCCAGGAGGTCGGCCCGGTGCCAGATGACGCCCGGCTCCGGCAGGATGCGGCCGGAGCCGGTCACGGCGTGCACCGTGAAGCCGCGGGCCAGCAAGGGGCCCACGGTATGCCGGCCGACGAAGCCGCTGGCACCGGTGACCAGGACCCGCATCATGGCGCAATGTCCGGGTCTCCC
>JBFMBH010000113.1 GCA_040755095.1 Thermodesulfobacteriota bacterium | reverse complement strand
CGAGGCACGTTACCATAGCCGTGGCAGGCGGTCAAATCGCCACAACCAGTAACTTATTGATTGTTCGTAATAAAATGGAAGTCAGGATTGGCGTCTGTTGCGTTTTCTGAGGGGAGGATGCGGGGGGGAGACGTGGTGTCCCCGCCGGAGCCAACAGGGAGGCTGCTGGGGCGCTTCTCCCCCCCAAAGAACGGCGTCTCGCGGGCGCGAGGTGCATAGCGCGAATGTGGTCGTTGTCCGGCTGATCCGAAAAAAAATGTCGGCCGCGCCCTCCCGAGGACCGTCGGCCGGCGTCTGCTTATCGAATATCCAGCGCCTGCGGCGTTATCCTTTACGCCGGCCTTCCTTCCATGTTACAGTTGATTCCGGCGACGACCGTCCCGGCAACAGGGGCGGCGGACGAGGGCTGGCAACGACGTCGCTCTGGTCATCTTGCAAGGAAAAGGGAGGCAATATGTCATTTGACGTCGGAGACATGGCTGTGTACCCGGCGCACGGCGTCGGGCTGATCGAAGCGATCGAGGAGAAGCAGATCGGCATCCAGCGGCAGACCTTCTACGTCATGCGCATCCTGGACAGCAACATGGTGATCATGATCCCCACCCACAACAGTGACAACGTCGGGCTGCGGGCCATTATTCCGTCCAAGGATGTCGGCCGGGTGTTCTCGATCCTGCGGGAAAGGAACGTGGCGGTGGAGCCGCAGACCTGGAACCGGCGCTACCGGGAATACATGGAGAAGATCAAGACCGGCTCCGTGTATGAGGTGGCGGCCGTGCTCCGGGATCTCTATCTCCTCCGGGAGGACAAGACCCTTTCCTTCGGGGAGCGGAAGATGATGGATACAGCCCGGAGTCTGCTGGTCAAGGAGCTGTCCATCGCCGACAACCTGCGGGAGGGGGAGGTGGAACAGCATATCGAATCGATCTTCGCCCATTCCTGACGCGCCAGCGGGCTGAGCGGTCACGCCGACCACCCCGCTGGGGTGGACCCCGGGCACAGAGGTCGCCTCTTGGGTGCAAGACCTCTGTGCCCGTCGTTTTTTCCCCCATCCATCTTCCTGGAGCGCTGTCCGTGGACACGGTAGAGCTGATCCCGGCGCCGGCCGAGGTCGGGCAGCGGCTGGATCTGGTGCTGGCCAACGGCCGGCTGCCGGGTCTGAGCCGGAGCCGCATTGCGGTCCTGATGCGCGCCGGTCACGTTCTGGTCAGCGGCCGGCCGGAGAAGCCCGGCTACCGGTTACGCCCCGGGGACAGCGTCCGGGTGACCTTGCCGCCGCCGGTAGCCACCGAGCTGGCGCCGGTGCCGGTGGATTTCCGGATCCTCCATGAGGATGCCGATCTCATCGTGGTGGCCAAGCCACCGGGCGTGGTGGTGCATCCGGCATCGAGCCACCAGGGGGAGACCCTGGTGCACGGCCTGCTTTATCATTGCCGGGATCTGTCCGGCATCGGCGGCGTCGAGCGGCCGGGCATTGTGCACCGCCTGGACAAGGATACCTCCGGGGTGATGGTGATCGCCAAGCACGACCAGGCGCACCGCCTGCTCGTCACCCAGTTCCAGGATCGGCGGGTGGAGAAGCGCTATCTGGCCCTGGTGGCCGGCCGGCCGCCGGCGCCGAGTGGGCGCATCGCCCTGCCCATCGGCCGCCATCCGGTGCAGCGGCAAAAGATGGCGATCCGGCCTGGGGACGGCCGCGAGGCTGCCACCCGCTGGCGTCTGGTGGAGGCCTTCCCCCAGGTCGCCCTGGTGGAGCTGACACTGGAGACCGGCCGCACCCACCAGATCCGCGTGCACATGGCGGCCATCGGCCATCCGGTGGTGGGGGACCGGGTGTACGGCCGCGCCGTCTGCCTGCCGGTGGCTGTGCCCAGGCAGCTCCTCCATTCCCAGATCCTGTCCTTTTGTCATCCCGGCAGCGGCGAGATGATGCGCTTTGTAGCGCCGGTGTGGCCGGACTTCGAGGACGTGCTGGCGGCCCTGCGTCGGACCGGAGGCTAGGGATGGCCGAGGGCTTCCTGCGGGTGGCAGTGACCGGTGGCATCGGCTGCGGCAAGAGCAGTGTGGCCCGCTTCCTGGCCGCCAGCCCCCGGGGCCGGGGACTGGACGTGGACGCGGTCTGCCGCCAGCTGCTGCAGCCCGGGGCCACGGGCTGGCGGGCCCTCCGCAGCAGCCTGCCGCCACAGCTCTTTCGACCGGGCGGCGAGATCGATCGGCCGGCGTTGCGGCAGGCGATCTTTGCCGACCCGGCGCTGCGGGTCCAGGTGGAGGCCCTGATCCATCCCCTGGCGCGGGAGCGGGTGCAGGTCAGCCTTGCGGCCTGGTACCGGACCGGTCAGGATCTGGTGGCGGTGGTGGAGGTGCCGTTGCTCTTCGAGGCCGGCTGGCAGGAGGACTTCGATCGGGTGGTGGCGGTGTGGACCGATGCGGCCACGGCTCAGGCCCGGCTGGCCCGGCGCGATGGACTGACCATGAGGCAGGCGGCCCAGGCCATGGACGCCCAGCTGCCTGCCATGACCAAGGCCCTCCGGGCGCACCACGCCGTGGACAACTCCGGCCCCTGGGCCCGCACCTGGCTGGAGCTGGTGCGGCTGCGCCGCCTGCTGGGGCTGGATCTGCCGCCGATCGGCAACGGATCGCCGGTCTTGCAAAACCGCCAAAACGCGGTATAGTGCCTGTCTTTCCCATGCTCCCCAAGGAGATTGCCATGAAGAGTGACATCCATCCGAAGTACCACAAGGTCATGGCCCGCTGCGCCTGCGGCAACGAAGTGGAGACCGGCTCGGTGAACAAGGAGGTGACGGTGGAGATCTGCTCGGCCTGCCATCCGTTCTTCACCGGCAAGCAGAAGCTGGTGGACACCGCTGGCCGGGTCGAGAAGTTCCTCAAGAAGTACAGCGGCTACCAAGTTCGCAAGTAAGCGCGACTGTTGTCGCGGGGGCGGGGGCGCTGGTGCTCCTGCCCCTCCCTCCCCTTGCGGCGGCCTGCCGTCATCCCCTGACCCGCACCGATGTTCAGGCAGTTTCCCCGACTGGATGCCCTGGGCGAGAAGCTCGAGCTTCTCGAGACCCGGCTTGCCGATACCGGCGTCATGGCCGATCAGGCCGAGCTGACCCGGGTGGCCCGGGAGCACGCCCAGCTGGCCCGCCTGCACGGCGATCACACGGCCTACAAGGCCGTGCTCGCCCAGCTGGACGAGGCCCGGGCCCTGCTCCAGGAGGAGGACGAGGAGATGCGGGCCATGGCGGCCCAGGAGGTCGAGGAGCTGACGGCCCGGGCCGAAGAGCTGGAGCGGCGGGTGCTCTTCCATCTCCTCCCCCGGGATCCCAACGACGACAAGAACACCTTCCTGGAGATCCGGGCGGGCACCGGCGGCGACGAGGCGGCCTTGTTCGTGGCGGATCTCTTCCGCATGTATGGCCGCTACGCCGAGATCCAGGGCTGGCGGGTGGAGGTCATGAACAGCCACCCCACCGGCATCGGCGGGTTCAAGGAGATCATCGCCCTGATCTCGGGTGACCAGGTCTACAGCCGCCTCAAGTTCGAGCGGGGGGTACACCGGGTGCAGCGGGTGCCAGAGACGGAGACCCAGGGCCGGATCCACACCTCGGCGGTGACGGTGGCCATCATCCCCGAAGCCGAGGAGGTGGAGGTGGACCTCGATCCCAATGACCTCAAGATCGACGTCTACCGCTCCTCCGGTCCGGGCGGCCAGAGCGTCAACACCACCGATTCGGCGGTGCGGGTCACCCATCTGCCCACGGGCCTCGTGGTGACGTGCCAGGACGAAAAGTCCCAGCACAAGAACAAAGCCAAGGCCATGAAGGTGCTGCGGGCCCGCCTGCTGGACAAGCTGCAGCAGGATCAGCAGAGCCGGATCGCCTCGGACCGCAAGACCCAGGTGGGCAGCGGCGATCGCTCCGAGCGCATCCGCACCTACAACTTCCCTCAGGGTCGGGTCACCGACCACCGCATCGGCCTCACCCTCTACAAGCTCGATCAGGTGATGCTGGGCCATCTGGACGATCTCCTCGTGCCTCTGCTCACCCACGAGCAGGCCCGCCTGCTGGCCGAGTTCGGCGACCGGCTTTGAGCCCGGCGGCCTCCACCCTGCGGGCGCTGTACCGGCAGGCGGTCGGCCGCCTGCAGGCCGCGGGGGTGGCGGAGGCAGCGGTGGACGCCGCCCTGCTCCTGGGTCAGGCCACCGGCCTTGATCGCGCCCAGGTGATCCTGGAGGGGGATCGTTCCCTGGATGTCGCGACCATAGCCCGCTTCCAGTCTCTCCTGGACCGGCGCCTGGCCCGGGAGCCCATGGCCTACATCCGGGGCGAGCAGGAGTTCTTCTCCCTGTCCTTCCTGGTTTCGCCGGCAGTGCTCATCCCGCGGCCGGAGACCGAGGCTCTCGTGGAACAGGCCCTGCCCCTGGTGCCGCGCCCCGGCGGCCTGGCCCTGGACCTGGGCACCGGCAGCGGCGTTCTGGCCATCTGTCTGGCCCGGGAGCTGCCCCACCTGCACGTGGTGGCCGTGGACCGCTCTGCCGCGGCCCTGGGGGTTGCGGCCGCCAACTGCCGGCGGCACGGGGTCCGGGACCGGGTGCAGCTTATCCGGAGCAGCTGGACCAGCTGTCTGCGGTCGCAGCCGCTCTTTGACCTGGTGGTCAGCAACCCGCCCTACATCGGCCGCCAGGATCTCGCCGGTCTGGAGCCGGAGGTGCGGGATCACGAGCCGCACCTGGCCCTGGCTGGCGGCGAGGCGGGCTGGGAGATCCTGGCCCATCTTCTGGCCGCGGTGCCGGCCGTGCTCCGACCCGGCGGCTGGCTCCTGACCGAGATCGGCGCCGGCCAGGCAGAAGTGGCCCTGCACCGACTCCGCGACCGGCAGATCTGGTCCGAGGCCCGCATCCATCCCGATTACAGTGGCCTGCCCCGGGTGCTCATCGCCCGCCGCCGCGCCTCCTGACCCCTTCACTTCCGGCCCTGGGCCGAAGCAGGACTCCCATGGACAAGCTCATCATCGACGGCGGCCAGCCGCTGCATGGCGAGGTGGTCGTGAGCGGCGCCAAGAACGCCGCTCTCCCGTGCATCTGCGCCACCCTCCTGGCTCCCGGCGAGCATGTGCTGGAAAACGTGCCGGATCTCAGGGACACCCGCACCATCCTCGCCCTCCTGGGCAAGCTCGGCGTAGCCTGGGAGCGGCAAGGCTCCACCTTGACCCTGGACACCAGCGAGCTTACGAGCTGCGAGGCACCCTACGAGCTGGTGAAGACCATGCGGGCCTCGGTGCTGGTGCTGGGGCCGCTTCTGGCCCGTCTCGGCCAGGCCCGGGTCTCCCTGCCCGGGGGCTGCGCCATCGGCGCCCGGCCCATCGATTTCCACCTGGCCGGCTTCGGCCGCCTGGGCGCCGAGATCACCCTGGAGCACGGCTATGTGGATGCCCGGGTCACCGGCCGCCTGCAGGGGGCACCGGTCTATTTCGACATCCCTTCAGTGACCGGTACCGAGAACATTCTCATGGCTGCCGCGCTGGCCGAGGGCACCACCGAGATCAAGAACGCCGCCCGGGAGCCGGAGGTGGGCAACTTGGTGGACATGCTGACGGCGATGGGCGCCCGCATCCACGGCCGGGGCAGTGACCGCCTGCTGGTGCACGGGGTGGACCGCCTGCAGCCGGCCCGTACCCGGATCATTCCGGATCGCATCGAGGCCGGCACCTACCTCATCGCCGTGGGCGCCACTGGCGGTGACGTGACGGTAACCGGCTGCCTGCCGTCCCACCTGCCGTCCCTCCCGGACAAGCTGCGAGCCGCCGGCCTCACGGTGACCGAGCAGGAGCAGGCCATCCGGGTGCGGCGCAACGGCCCGATCCGGAACGTGGACATCAAGACCCTGCCGTTTCCGGGCTTTGCCACTGACCTCCAGGCCCAGATGATGGCCCTCATGTGCCTGGGCAACGGGCTGTCGGTGATCACCGAGACCATCTTCGAGAACCGGTTCATGCACGTGGCAGAGCTGCGGCGCCTGGGCGCTGAGATCCAGATCAGCGGCAAGGCGGCCATCGTCCGCGGCCAGGGCAAGCTTTTTGGCGCGCCGGTGATGGCCACCGATCTTCGGGCCTCCGCCTCCCTGGTGGTGGCCGGCCTGGCGGCCCAGGGCACCACCGAGGTCTTGCGCATCTACCACCTGGAGCGGGGCTACGAACGGCTGGTGGACAAGCTTTCCGGCCTGGGCGCCCGGGTGCGCAAGGAAAAGGAGTAGCCGGAACATCTGGCAGCCGGCCTGGCGCAGGCCGCGTGCTTCCTGGTGCCCACTATTCCCCCGCGAAATATTGTTCTCGACAGCCTGGCAATCGTTGGCTAAGGTGGGCGGCACAGAGGGCTGTCAGGGGCAGGAGGCCCCTGGGCCGAGCCACACCCCTGCAAGGAGGAGCCAAGCCATGCTGCGCCGCGCCGTCACCGCCTTGGGAATCACGGTTCTTGCCCTGCTGGCCCTGACTCGATCGGGCTGGGCCGACACCTCGCCGGTGGGCTCCTGGGCGGTCCAGGGGAACATGACCCTGACCATGACCATGTCCGGGGTCATGCCGCCGATGCGGATGAGCCAGCGGGTGCCCGAGAATCTTCTTTTTTCCCAGGACGGCTCCCTGTCCTGGTCGGATGGTCACCTGGGCACCTGGAGCGTGGTCCAGGGGTACGTGGTGGGAGACCTGGATGAGGCGGGTCTGGCGGCCCAGCTCCGGCAGGCCCTGCAGCAGGCCTTGGTCCAGTACCCCGGCATGACGATGGGCCCCATGACCGGCCGCCGGTGCTTCCTCCTGGGCAGGATTCTCGAGGACGGCTCGTTGGCTGGCAAGATCGTGATGAGCTTCCAGTCCTCCTTTTCCTACCTGGGCGTAACACTGCCGGTGGGACTCAAGTTCAGCTACCCCTTCCGGGGAGAGCGGCTGGCGGCGCTGGCGCCGGTCATCACCACGGAACGGCCGGCGCCCGACGAGCCCACGCCGATTGCCATCGTCCGGAGCTCACTGCCGACGGTCACCCCTTCGACCACCAGCGGGTCGGTTTCCTCCGGCATGTGGAGCGTAAGCGCCGTGGCCCTGGCCAGCGACGAGTCCCACGACCCAGGGGATCACCATCACGACTCGCCCTGAGGCGCCGAGGGGGCGTCCCCCCTTGCGGCCTTTCTTTCCGCCTGCAGGGCGTTTCCCAATGCCCCCTTGCCAGGGACAACCGTGGGCCAGTCATGACCGGACCGCCTGCCAGGCGGTTTTTTGCGTTTGGGGCGCGTGATACTGCCCTGGTCCTGTCCGATCCAACTGGGGCGGGACGTCGATCAGGATCGAGAAGCCATGTTCGCGCGAGGTGGAGCCCATGAGCGGCGGCAAGTGCCATCACCGATCAACCGACGGCGTTGGCGGCCGGTGAAACCTTTGACAACCGCCTGGTGACCAGGGTGCTGGGCCGGCGGTGGAGTCTTGGATGATGAGACAGCGATACGGGGCAGAACCGCGGTCCGGGCTCGCCGATGTGGAGGCGGCCCTGGCGGCCATGAGCGCGGATCAGCTGCGGGACCTGATCCGCGCCATCCTGCCTGAGCTGGATGGCCGGATCCGGGGCGTCCTGGTCAACAACCTCAAGGATTGGGTTGACCGAGCCGGATCCGGCTGGGCACCATCCGGGCCGAGTCCGGCTGAGATGGCGGCGGCGGCCGCTTTTTCTGTGGCAGCGCAAAGGCGGGGCTTCGCCGACCCGGAGGAGGTGGATCTTCATCTGCGCCAGGGGACAGCCGCCTTTCGCCACCGGCGATACGGTGACGCCCGTGCGATCTTCCAGGCCCTCTTGCCGCCGCTTGGCGAAGGTGAGATCGACCTCGGCCAGGATGAGCCGGTGGCCGAGGTGCTGCGCACCGATGAGATGGAATGTGTGGCCCAGTACCTGGTTGCGGTGTACATGACTTCCGAGCCTGAGGAGCGGGCCCAGGCACTGATGGCAGCCTGCAGCGAGGTGAGCGGTATCGCGTTTTTCGATGAGCCGTTGCGCGAAATGGAAGCGGTGGCGGTGGAGCCGTTGCCTGGTCTCGCCGAGTTTCTACCCCGGTGGCGGGATCTGTTGGAGGAGCATGCCGCGACTGGCCAGTTGGACTGGGCAGACGACCCGGATGAGTGCCTGCGGGAGGTGGTGCAGCGCGTGGAGGGGGTGGACGGCCTGGCCAGGATCGCCCGTGCCACGAGAAGGGCCCATGATCTGCGGGCCTGGTGCGGGAGCCTGGTGGAGGCCAAGGAGTGGCCGGCCGCCCTGCAGGCTTTCGAGGAGGCGGCGTCCATTGTCCGCGAGGAGTACGCGCAAGGGAGGTTCCTCGACGGAGCGGCCCTGGCGGCCCAGGAAATGGGCCTCAAGGATCTTGCGGCCCGGCTTGAAAGTGTGTGGCGCAAGGCCCCCAGCCTGGTCCGCCTGCGGCGCTGGCTGGGCTCGTTATCGGGGGCGGCTGCCATCAGGAAGGCCGCGGCCGAGGCGCTGGAGACGTGCCCCAGGATGGATGTTTGCGAGGAGGGCCTTCTCCGCCTGGTGACCGGGGATCATATGGCGGCGGTCCGGCTGCTGGCGAAGGCGCCAGGCCTGGGCTGGTCCGACAACGACCATCCCGGGTATTTCCTGTTTCCCGTGTTTCAGAGGATCCTCACCGGTGGCCCCGCCGGCGATGCTGGTCCATGGATGCCGCTGTGGGAGGGCTTCGAGGGCGAGCCGGGCTGGTCGGCCGATGACATTGACGAGCCCCAGCTGGCAACGCCTTCGGCCCTGGAGGTGCTGCGTCGGGCTGGTGCGGCCGAGGCACCCGATGGCCAGGCGCGGGCCGCCATCCTCGAAGCCATGCGCCAGGCGGCCGAGCAGCGGCTAGCCGGGGCCACCGGTGCCAAGAAACGGACGGTGTACGGCCAGGCGGCGGATCTGGTCTTGGTTTGCGCCGCTCTGGATCGGAGCTCGGCCGGGGCTCGCTGGCTGGCGGATCTCCGGGCACGGTACCGCCGCTATCCGGCCCTGCGAGCGGAGCTTGACGCACGGCTGGGCTGAGGCCTGGGGCCGGGTCGTTCTCCGGAACGGCCGCCTCACGGCTGGTCCGGCAGGGGCAGGGCGACGGTGAAGGCGGTGCCGGTGTCGGGGCTGCTGGCGACGCTGATCTGGCCGCCGTGGTGGCGGACGATCTGCTGCACAATGGCGAGACCCAGGCCGGTGCCGTTCTCCCGGGTGGTGAAGAAGGGGTCGTAGATGCGGGCCTGGAGGCCGGCGGGGATGCCGGGGCCGTTGTCCCGCACGGTGATCAGGGCCTGGGATTGACCATCCGGCCCCTCCTCCTCCCGGGCGCCGATCTCCACGAAGCCGCTCCGGCCGGCCAGGGCCTGGAGGGCGTTGGCCAGGAGATTGAGCAGCACCTGCTTCATCTGCCGCTCGTCTCCGTAGAGATCGAGCTGGGCCGGAATCCGGTCCCGGATCTGCACCGTCTCGCTCCAGGCGGGGGTGCGCTCCAGGATGGTCACCGTCTCCTCTACCAGGTTGCTCAGGGAGAACCAGCCCTTCTCCGGCAGGGCCGGCCTCGAGAACAACAGGAAATCGGCGATGCTGTCGGACAGCCGGTCGCATTCCCGGGTGATGATGGTCATGAGGCCCTGGTGGCCGGGCGCCATGGCGGGGTCGTCCCGCAGCACCTGGGCGGCGCCGGAGATGGCGGCCAGGGGATTGCGGAATTCATGGGCGATGCCGGCCGCCATCTCGCCGATGGCGGCCAGCTTTTCGGCTTGCATGACCTGGGCCTCCATCTGCTTGATCTGGGACAGGTCCTGGATGGTGATCACCCAGCCGTCCCCCTGGCCCTCCTGGGTGCGGAGCACCGACGACGAGTAGCCCACCGGGATGCGGGAGCCGTCGGCGCGCTGGATCTCGGCCTCGGCCCGGCTGCGGCGGGACCGCCCCGGGTCGATGCTGGGAAAGATCTCGGCCATGGGCCGGCTCATGAGATCGGCGGCCGCAAAGCGAGTGATCTCGGCCGCCGCCCGGTTGGCGGAGGTGATGCGGCCGCCGCTGTCCATGGTCAGGATGCCGGTGCTGATGTCGTCGAAGATGCGCTTGGAGAGGGCGGACAGCCGATCCAGGCTCTCGGCGGTGCGGCTCAAGGCCGCCTCGGTGCGCCGCAGCCGCTCGGACAGCCAGGAGGAGAGGAAGGCGGCCAGGAAGAAGGACAGGGCATGGATGGTGAAGAGGTTGACCAGGGCCAGGAGGTCCCAGGAGGGCATGAAGGCGAACTGCTGGAAGTAGGCCGGATAGCGCCGGAAGTATTCCAGGCTCAGGGTGAGGCCGAGGCCGGCACTGCCCAGGGCCGCCAGCACCAGGCCGCCGGTCCGGTAGAGGATGAGGCTGCCGCCGATGATGGGGAAGAAGAAGAGGATGGTGAAGATGCTCTGGCTGCAGCCGGTGCTGTAGACGAGGGCGGTGACCAGGGCCGCATCGATGACCAGCTGGACCAGGGCAAAGCGGTCCAGGCGGGCCAACAGCCGAAGACAGAAGGCCGACAGGATCGAGATCCCGTAGACGCCGGCAATAAAGGCGGCCAGATAGGTCAGGGGCGGAATGACGATCCCCTGTCCCTTGGACTGGAGGAGCACGCTCACCCCCAGCACCAGGGATACCACCACTGTCCGCAGAAAGAGCAGCCACTGCAGGCGGCCGCGGGTGCCGGGGCTGGTGAAGTCGCTGGGGCCACCGCTGGGGGGACCGACCAGGGGTCGCAGGGGCATAGCCGGACGCGTCAGGAGGGGATGCCGTATTTGTGGATCTTGTAGCGCAGGGAGCGGAAGCTGACCTTGAGGAGCTCGGCGGCCCGCATCTTGGAGCCGCCGGCCCGGGCCAGCCCCAGCTCGATGAGCCTCTTTTCCGTGCGGGCCACCACCTCGTCGAGGCCGAGAGCGAAGACATCGCTCTGGTCGATCCCCGCCGGTGGCGCAGCTGGTGGCGCGTCCTCTTCGGCATGCTGCCGCAGCCTCTTCTTGTGCAAAGACAGGGTCAGGCTCTCCGGCAGGATGATGGTGGAGCTTTCCAGGGCCAGACCCCGCTCGATGATGTTCTCCAGCTCCCGGACGTTGCCCGGAAAGTCGTAGTCCAGGAGCACCTGCAGGGCATAGCTGGAGATGCCGCTGGCTGCCTTGCCCATGCGGGCGGCATGCTCCCGCAGAAAATGGGCCACCAGGAGGGGCACATCCCCCTTGCGCTCCCGCAAGGGCGGCACCCGGAGGGGCACCACGGCCAGCCGGTAGAAGAGGTCCTCCCGGAAGCGGCCGGCCATCACCTCCTCTTCCAGGTCCCGGTTGGTGGCGGCCACGATCCTGAGATCCACCTTCACCGTCTCGGTGCCGCCCACCCTTTTGACCTCCCGCTCCTGGAGCACCCGCAGGAGCTTGACCTGGAGCATCGGCGGCAGCTCGCCGATCTCGTCCAGGAAGACCGTGCCATGGCTGGCCAGCTCGAAGAGTCCCACCTTGCCGCTGGTGGCGCCGGTGAACGCGCCTTTGACATGGCCGAAGAGCTCACTTTCCAAAAGCGGCTCGGGAATGGCGCTGCAGGTGATGGGCACAAACGGCCGCTCCTCGACGCTGGCCAGGCGGTGGATGGCCCGGGCGACCAGTTCCTTGCCGGTGCCCGATTCGCCGGTGATGAGCACATTGGCCCGGGTAGGGGCGATACGGCGGATGACCTCGAAGATCCGGCGCATCTCCGGGCTGGTGCCGACGATCCCTTCAAAGCTGCCGGTGTCCGGGCCTGGTGACGAGGCCACGGCAACGTTCTTGGCTGTTTCCAGGGCCGCGGCCAGGATGGCCTTGATCTCGTCCACCTTGAAGGGCTTGGTGACATAGTCGAAGGCCCCTTCCTTCATGGCGGTCACCGCGTCCTGGGGCGAGGCGTAGGCGGTGATCATGATCACCGGCAGCTCCGGCCGGGCGGCTTTGGCCTCGTGCAGGAGCTCAAGGCCGCCCATGCCCGGCATGCGGATGTCCGAGAACAGGCAATCCACCGGCTCCTGTGCCAGGATGGACAGGGCTTCGGCGCCGGTGGCTGCCGCATGCACCTGGTGCCCCTCCTTGGCCAGGAGGATGGTCAGGAATTCCCGCATGCTCAGCTCGTCGTCCACCACGAGGATGCTCGCCACCGTCTCGCCTCCCTGGTCACTCGGTCCTTGGTGCCAGAATGACGCCTATCTTACTGCGGCCCCGGGACGGCTGTCCAGGCTGGGCAGGGCCCGCAGCCGGCCGGCCCTGCCGCGGTAGGGGCACCGCGGGCCAACAGTCTTGACACTGCCGGCGGCTGTCGGGTATCTGATACGATCCGGACCGGATCGTGCCCGCGTCCACGGGCCTGTTGTCTTGTTGGCGAATGCCCAAAGGAGGGCGACATGGTGGGAGAGAGCAGGAGGAGGAGGGGGGCTGGCCGGGCCCTGATCCAGAGCCTGGCCGCGGTGCTGGTGCTGGCCTGGGGCCTGGCCCAGGCCAGCGGCCTCAGCGAGCTGCAGCTGGTGATGACCCCGGGCACCCTGGTGCAGGTGCGGGCCGGGATCGACAAGCCCGCCTTCGGCTGGGGCGAGGTGGGGCGGGGCGAGCTGGGACAGGTGGCCAGCTACGACGAGGATGGCGACCTGCGGGTGGATTTTCCCGGGCAGAAGGGGTGGCTCGCCGACCCCCGGGAGCTGGAGCCGGTGATCGGCAAGGGCATGATCGTGGTCCGGGGGCCGGACTGGAAATGGGGCGACCAGGATGGCGGCCGGGGCGGCGGTGGCACGGTGGTCGAGAGCAAGGACAGCGACAGCTGGATCACGGTGAAGTGGGACAACGGCAACCGGAACAACTACCGCTGGGGGGCGGACGGCAAGTACGATCTCGAGGTGCTTTCCTATGGCGACGGCAGCGCGGTCGCTGCCAGGACGACCACCGCGGATGCGGATGACGACACCGACTCGTGCACCTTCATGTACGAGATCTACCGCCGTTGTTTCGGCGCCGGCATCGGCGAGTCGGTGGACACCTGCGCCGAGATCTCCGCTGGCATCATCACCAAGCTGTCGGACTCGATGTCCTCGGAGCTGTCCAGCGCGGTCGGCCTGCTGTGTGGCATCGCCTGCGCTGAGGGCAGCCGCGGCTCCGGCCTGCCGGCCTTTGACGCCTTCAAGGCCGAATACTGCGACTGATGGCGGCTCGTTCGGCGCCGCCAAGGAGGGGAAGGCAGATGAGGGCAGGAGCAAGGCAGCGGCGCGTCCTGGGCGGGGCGCTCCTGGTGCTGCTGGCCGCACTGCTCGCCGGTGGTCAGCCGGCCTGGGCGGATCAGTTCGAGGAGCAGGTGCGGGAGCAGCTGCTCCTCGCTGCCATGGCCATCGGCTTCGGCGACACCGGCTATACCCTGGACCGGCCACCCTCTGTTGGCAAGATCCATACCGGCCCGGACAGCTCGTCCTACGTCCGCATCCCTTTGGCCAGGGGCAAGAGCCACGTGCTGGTCGGGGTCTGCGACTCCGACTGCTCCGACATGGACCTGGTGGTTCACGACGCTGCCATGCACAAGATCGGCGAAGACCTCCAGGACGACGACACCCCCATGGTGGAGCTGGTGCCGTCGCAGTCCGGCGAGTACATCGTCCAGGTGCTCATCCCCGCTTGCCAGGCCTATCGCTGCACCTACGGCATCGGGGTGTTTGTCAGGGAGTGAGCTGCGCTCAGCCGGCCACCGGAGCGGCTTCGCGGGCCGAGGCAGGCCGAGGCGGGCGGGGCGAAATTAAGTGGTGCAAATTCCTTGTGGGTGGTCTATAGTGCCTCTGGTTTTTTTGGGGGGCGCGCTTGGACCCGCGGCGGGTCCACGTTTTTGTCAACAGCAGCAAAACGGAGGGATGGAACCATGTGGCAGATCGTGGTGGACAAGGACAAGTGCTCTGGCGATGAAGAATGCGTGAATGCCTGCCCGGCCCAGGTCTACGAGATGGTGGACGGCAAGTCCGAGCCGGTCAACGCCGATGAGTGCCTCGGCTGCGAGACCTGCGTCGAGGTGTGCCCGGAAGGTGCCATCACGGTGACCGAGGTCTGAACGACCCGGTTGGCGTTGCTCGCACACCCAACAATTGAAGAGCCGCTAGGCCTACCTCTTCGGAGGTAGGCCTAGTTTTTTTCGGAGGCCATGCACGACTGGCTTTACCGGTGGCGGCCGGCGGTAGCACCCCGTACCCATCTCTTCCTGGCCGCTCTGGGCTGGTCCCTGGTGGGGCTCATGCTGCTCGGCCGCGGGCTTACGGCACTCCTCGCCTGGGAGGGGCACCGGCTGCTGCCGTTCCTGGCGGTTTTGGCCGGCCTGGCCAAGGCACGCTGGGTCTTGGCCAGGAGCGCTCGGCGCATCGCCGCCCGCATCGTTCAGTTCGGAAGCCCCCACTGCATCGGCGCGGTCTACTCCTGGCAGTCCTGGCTGCTGGTGGCGGCCATGATTGGCCTGGGCCGGCTGCTCAGACTCTCCCCTCTTCCCCGGATCGTTGTGGGCACCCTGTTCACGGCGGTGGGCACCGGGCTCCTGGCTGCCAGCGTGGTTCTCTGGCGGCAGTGGCGGCAGATCTCCTAGGAGGCACAGCCAAACCATGATCAGGGCACAGATCGAAAAGCTTCTTGCCGAATGCTGTCAGGACGCGGTGGCGGATGGGGTCCTGGCGCCGGTGCCGGCCGATCTCATCCGGCTCGAGATCCCCAAGCTGGCGGCTCATGGCGATTTCGCCACCAACCTGGCCATGGTGGCCGCCGGCCGGGAGAAGAAGAAGCCCCGGCCCCTCGCCGAGGAACTGGCCCGGCGTCTGGCCCAGCGCCAGGACCTCCTGGCCCGGGTGGAGATCGCCGGTCCCGGCTTCATCAACCTGTTCGTGGCGCCATCGGTCTGGCAGGGGATGGTGCCGGCCGTGCTGGCAGCCGGCGAATCCTTCGGACTGTCTGCCGCCGGCGCCGGCCGCACGGTGCTGGTGGAGTTCGTCTCGGCCAACCCCACCGGCCCTCTGTCCGTGGGACACGGCCGCCAGGCGGTGCTGGGGGATGCCATCGCCCGCCTGCTGGCGGCCACCGGTCATGCTGTCACCCGGGAGTACTACTACAACGATGGCGGCCGGCAGATGCGGGTGCTGGGCGAGTCCACCCGGGCCCGCTACCTGGAGATCCTTGGCCTGCCCCATGTCTTCCCCGAGGACGGCTACCAGGGAGACTACATCCGGGAGATCGCCCAGGCCCTCAAAGACGAGCACGGCGACCGCCTGAAGGACGTGGCAGCCGTGGCGCCCTTCACCGCCAAGGCGGAGGAGGTGATCTTCGCCGATATCAAGGGCACCCTGGCCCGCCTGGGCATCGTTTTCGACTCGTTCTTCAACGAGCACACCCTGTACGAAGACGGGAAGCTCGATGAGGTGCTGGGGGCCTTGCGGGAGCAGGGGCTCATCTACGAGCAGGAAGGGGCGGTCTGGCTCCGGGCCACCTCCTTCGGCCTCGACAAGGACCGGGTGCTCGTGAAGTCCTCCGGCGAGCCCACCTACCGCCTGCCGGACATCGCCTACCATCGCGAGAAGTTCCGCCGCGGCTTCGACTGGATGGTGAACGTCTTCGGCTCCGACCACATCGCCACCGTGCCGGACGTCCTGGCCGGGGTCAAGGCCCTGGGCTTCGATCCGGCCAAAGTGACGCCGGTCATCCACCAGTTCGTCACCCTGCTCCGGGACGGCAAACAGGTGAAGATGTCCACCCGCAAGGCCACCTTCGTCACGGTGGACGAGCTGCTGGACGAGGTGGG